>JAZKEL010000177.1:647-1147 GCA_040387075.1 Pseudomonadota bacterium | reverse complement strand
ACTACAAACGACCCACCTTGAGGAAGCACAAATGGCAGGTCACAGTCACTGGTCGAAAATCAAGCGGGCCAAAGGCGAAATCGAGTTCAAGGGGGTAGGCCTGCGTTATGAGAATGCCAAGCGTGCTGCCCTGGCGAATTTGAATTTCACCGTAAAGCCGGGCGAAAAGATTGCCCTGGTTGGCCGTTCTGGTGGCGGTAAAACCACCCTGGTCAATATTCTTCCGAGGTTCTACGAATATCAGGAAGGTTTGCTGCTGCTGGATGGCATGGATACGCGGGCGATGAGTCTCAAGAATTTACGGCAGCAATTTGCCCTGGTGAGCCAGGATGTCATCCTGTTTAATGACACGGTATTCAATAATATTGCCTATGGCGTGTTGCGCGGTGTTAGTGAAGCTGAGGTAATCGCTGCCGCTAAGGCAGCGCATGCCTGGGAGTTTATCGAGCACCTGCCGAATGGGCTGCAAAGCGAGATCGGCGACCGGGGCGTACGCCTCT
>JAZKEL010000177.1:0-637 GCA_040387075.1 Pseudomonadota bacterium | reverse complement strand
ATGCGCCGATATTGTTGCTGGATGAAGCGACTTCGGCGCTGGATACGGAATCGGAGCAGCATGTGCAGGCAGCGCTGGATGAGTTGATGCGCAACCGCACGACCATCGTCATCGCACACCGCCTGTCGACGATTGAAAATGCGGATCGTATTTTCGTGATGGAGCATGGCGAGATTGTCGAAAGCGGCAATCACGCTGAGCTGTTGGCGCTGGATGGTTATTACGCCAAGCTTTACCAGAAGCAGTTTCACTCATAAGCCATGAGTGCGTGGTTGCAGCGGCAGTGGTACAGGATCGGCGTCTGGCACCTGGTGCTGATTCCCTTGTCATGGCTTTTCGGCCTGCTTGTCTTCATCCGGCGACATTGTTATCGAATCCAGTTATTCAGGTCATATAAGTTACCCGTTCCCGTCATCGTGGTGGGCAATATCAGCGTCGGCGGCACAGGGAAGACACCGGCCGTCATCTGGCTGGCGGAAAAATTGCAATCGGCGGGATTGCAACCCGGCATTATCAGTCGTGGCTACGGGGCAACAGGCAATGGCCAGGATCTCATTTCGGTGACGGCCAAGAGTGATCCACGGCTGGCAGGGGATGAGCCTGTCCTTATTGCGCAACGCATCCGTTGCCCGGTATG
>JAZKEL010000176.1:0-3042 GCA_040387075.1 Pseudomonadota bacterium | reverse complement strand
TATTGGGGTTGTCTTTCAGGTGCAGCCATTCCGCTTCCACCTGCTTGCGGAATTCTTCGATGCCCAGTGCTTTCACCAGGATCTTGATGCGCGCTTTATAAATATTGTCGCGGCGGCCGTGCAGGTTGTAGACGCGGATGATGGCTTCGCAATAAGTCAGCGCATGCTGCCATTCCAGGTGTTCATTGATGACGCTGCCCAGGATAGGCGTGCGACCGAGACCGCCGCCCACCCAGACCTTGATGGCAACTTTGTTATCCGCATCCCGGTAAAACTCCATGCCGATATCGTGCGCCTGCACGATGGCACGGTCCTGCTTGGTACCGGAAACGGCGATCTTGAATTTACGCGGCAGCAGGGCGAATTCGGGGTGGAAGGTGCTCCACTGGCGCATCACTTCGGCCATGGCGCGCGGATCGATCACTTCATCCGGCGCGATGCCGGCAAACTGGTCGGTGGTGATGTTGCGGATGCAATTGCCTGAGGTCTGGATGGCATGCATTTCCACGGTCGCCAGTTCTGCCAGGATATCCGGCACGTCTTCCAGCTTGGGCCAGTTGAGTTGCAGGTTCTGGCGTGTGCTGAAGTGGCCGTAGCCCTTGTCGAAACGCTGGGCCAGGTCCGCCAGCTTGTGCAATTGCCTGGACGACAGCATGCCGTACGGCACGGCGATACGCAGCATGGGCGCGTGGCGCTGGATATACAGGCCGTTCTGCAGCCGCAACGGGCGGAACTCTTCATCCGTCAGCTCGCCGGCCAGGTAGCGGCGGGTCTGGTCGCGGTATTGTTTCACGCGTTCGTCGACTAGCTGTTGATCAATGGCATCGTATTTATACATGGTGAATTCTGGTACTTTTAAAGAGGTGCTATTTTAAAGGAAAACCCGCCTGTCTTACAGCGTTTAGTGCGTTCTACTTACTGTAAAACCAGCTTAAAACCAACAAAAACCAATATAGCCGCCAGTGCGATGCGTACCCAGTGCTCGGCGACTTTCGAACTCAGGTGGCTACCCAGGTAAATGCCGGGGATAGAGCCGACCAGCAGCGTGCCCAGCAATGCATAATTAATGGTACCCAGCGTGGCATGGCCCAGTCCGGCCACCAGTGTCAGCGGCACGGCATGGGCGATATCGCTGCCGATGATGGTGGTAATCTTCTCGCGCGGGTACAGCATAATCAGGGCAGTCACTCCCAGTGCGCCTGCGCCGACCGATGTCATGGTCACCAGTGCCCCCAATATCAGGCCAAGTAAGACGGTTGCAGGGGCGACGTAATATGTGGGTATCCAGCGGCCGGTATTGACCAGTTGCATCAGTTTGCCACGTAGCAATACCGCTACCGATGTCACGATCAGTGCTATACCCAACCAGAATTTAATGGTGCTGACAGCATGTTCAGACTCCACATTCAGTGTTTTCAAAAAGAAAATGGTAGCGATAGACGCGGGTATGCTGCCCGATGCCAATAACTTGACCATATTCCAGTCGATGTTGCCTAACTTGCGATGCGCTAGAATGCCGGCAGACTTGGTGATGGATGCGTACAGCAAATCAGTGCCCACGGCGACTGCAGGTTTGATGTGGAAAAAAAGCAGTAGAATAGGGGTCATCAATGAACCGCCACCTACGCCAGTCAAGCCCACCAAGGCCCCAACGATAAAGCCCGCAACAACGTATCCGAATTCCATGTGGAGTATCTTCAATAATATGGGCTAATTTAAGGCCGCTATAGTAACAGCGATCAACACCTGTTTTTAGAATATGTTATTGTATCCCACCTATTTTTTAGTTATAAAGAAACGATGAAACTCCACCAGCTACGATACGTGCACGAAGTCGCCAGGCAAGGCCTGAATATTTCCACTGCTGCCGAAGTTCTGCATACCTCGCAACCCGGTGTCAGTAAACAGATCCAGCTGCTGGAAGAGGAGCTCAACCTGCAGATATTCCAGCGCAACGGTAAGCGCCTGATCAGCGTCACCGAGCCGGGTAAGATCATCCTCGGCCTGGCGGAGCGCGTGATGCGCGAGATGGAAAACATCAAGCGCGTCGGCAACGAGTTCACCGAGGAAGATACCGGCTCCCTGACGATAGCCACCACGCACACCCAGGCACGTTACCGCCTGCCGCCAGCCGTAAAGGCGTTCATGGACATGTACCCCAAGGTAAAGCTGACGATCCACCAGGGCAACCCCACCCAGGTGGCGGAGCAGGTCGCCAGCGGTGAGGCGGATATCGGCATCGCGACCGAAACCATCAGCGATTTCGAGAAACTGATCTGCATTCCCAGTTACGAATGGAACCGTTGCGTGGTCACGCCGCATGGTCATCCGCTCTTGACGGATAGCCCGCTGACCCTGAAAAAGATCACCCAGTATCCGCTGATCACGTACGATTTTGCCTATACCGGCGGTTCGCTGGTGAGCAAGGTATTTGCAGAGGCCGACCTGCAGCCGAACGTAGTATTGACGGCTATCGATGCTGACGTCATCAAGACATACGTCACGCTGGGATTGGGCATAGGATTGTTGGCGAATATGGCATACGACCCGGATCGGGACAGCAACCTTGCCATGATCGATGCCAGCCACCTGTTCCCGCAAAGTACGACGTATTTAGGGATACGGCGTGATGCCTACCTGCGTGGCTACGTGTATGGATTCATCAAGCTGCTGGCGCCCGACTTCGATCAGAAGGCAGTGAGCGAGATGCTCAAGTCACACGACTAGCGTCACTGGTTCATCAAGGATGTGGCGGTCGCCCCTACATCCTTCACTGCCTGCTCGATGGCCGGGGTCCACTGGTGGCTGAAATTCAATCGCATGTAATTCGTCATCTCCATCTTGCGTGTGAAGATGGGGCCGGGCGCGATGGAGATGCCTTTCTGGATGCAGGCATGATAGAGCTTCAATGCGTCGATGCTTTCCGGTAGCCTGACCCACACCACATACCCCCCGCGCGGCGCCGATACGGTGGTGCCGGCTGGAAAACTGGCCTCTATGCAGTTGCGCATCAGTATGTAGTTGGAGCGCAGCGTATGGCGC
>JAZKEL010000175.1:8192-16174 GCA_040387075.1 Pseudomonadota bacterium | reverse complement strand
GATGGCAACGTCGGCGATATGTTGCGCGACCAGATCATAGACGCCGATTTTCGCCTGTCCGGCAGTTCGCTGTCATCGCTGAACCCCTTCATGAATATGCATATGTCGGCCAGCCACCCGTTCGATGCACAGGCGCACCTGCTGAAAAAAGGCAATGTCTACACTGCCACCAACCTGCAAGGCAAACTCGGCAAGACAGACGTGAGTGGCAATCTAAACTATACCAATATCAAGAAAAGCGACGCTGACGAAAAAAAACGCCCTTTATTGGAAGGCACTCTTTCCAGTAAACAGGTACACCTTGATGACATCATGACCATGAGCAAGGCGATTGAACCGGAAAGCAAGCACTCACCTGTCAAGGATGCCGCATCGAAAAAAACAGCCGAGGATAATGTCTCTACCAAGGCTACACGCCTATTCCCGTCAACACCCATTCCGCTCGACGGCCTGAATGCACGTGATGTACATCTGAACCTAAAGGCCGATTCACTGATCGTGAAACGCTTTCCGGCCCTGGAGAATATCCAGCTTACTGTGGCCCTTGATAAGGGCATATTGCAGATTGCACCGATGCATGCGGCGGTGGCGGGCGGCTCAATGGACGGGCGACTGACGCTCAATGCCGAACGATCACCGCTGGTTGCGACCCTGTTGCTGAATCTAGAGAAACTGCCAGCCGACGTTGTATTAGGCATCGCGGGTTTGCAGGATACCTTGTCCGCGCCGCTGTCCTTGCATACCGAATTACACGGCACAGGCAATTCCGTCGCCGGCATCCTGGGCGATGCCACCGGAAAGTTGAGTATCCGTGCCGGCCAGGGCACCATCTCCAACAAGCTGGATGCCAAACTGGGCCTGGACGCAGGCAAGATGCTCTGGTTATCGATCCGCGGCGACAAGCCGGTTAGCTTGCACTGCGGCAAGATGCTCTTCGATTTTAAGGACGGGGTAGGCAAAACCGGCAATATATCGTTGGATACCGCCCAGACTTACTTGGAGGGAACAGGCACGATCAATCTGCGAAATGAGACGCTTAGTCTCCAGCTGACTCCCAGGCCGAAAGACCCCAGCCTGTTCTCCCTGCACTCCGACATCCATGTGGACGGCCCGCTCAGGAAACCGAAATTTTCACTGCACCGGAATACTGCAGATAAAAAATTATCCGGTGAAGGCAATGCCAGGACGGAAAGTGGGTGCTAACATTCGATGATGAATAATTACTTGCAATCTGCAGTACTGATTACCGCCTGCCTGTGGGCCGCAACCGCCATGGCGGACAGTGAAGGGGAATCCGACCAGGAAACCTCACCCAGGTACAAACTGATGATTTCCGACTATTCGGCGGAAGGGCTGAATGCCAAGGACATCAATATGCGGGCCAAATTCGGCGACCAGGCAGTATGGCTGGCGTATTACGAAGAGCGGCCGTCGCATTTCAACCAGGTCAGGACAGGTTACGAACGTACCGACAAATGGGAGCGCCTGAAAACGGTATCCTCCATCCAGGCGGCTGACTATGGGTTTCTCGGCGTGTCGGCCACCGCGGAAATCGGCGGGCCCGTGCATGCCATCGTCGGCTACGGACGCACCAACCTGAAGCCCTACGACAATATCAATTTCGATCCGAATGACTCTGTGACATGGGGGGCGGGCTGGGAAAAAGAAGAAGGCGAAGATGTTGCGCTTTACCGTGTACGCGACAACCGGGTAGTGAAAGGGCAGCAGATCGACCACCTGCTGGTGCACCTGCCTGTACATGGCGACAAGCTGATCATCGACGTCTTCAATAAGAGCGGTACCCGCGATGCCGAGGGAAAATCCATCAACGGCACGGGCATGGCCTTAGGGTACGAGTGGGACAAGTACTTCGTGCGCGCAGCCTACGACCCCAAAGTCAACTTCACGCAAACCTATATGTCGCGGCTTTCGGTCGGTTTTTATTTCTAGCCGTGTCCTGGTCCCAGCAGCGATTGGTTCAACCAGCGATCGGCAGCGGGAACGAGTACAGGTCAGGAACAGCAAGACCTAGAGAGTGCAAGACCTAGAGATTGTAAGACTTAGGAACTGCAAGACAACATGGAACACCCTGCTTTCTGGCGCGCCCAGTCAGGACGCAGTGCACTAAATGCCTCACGGCCGGGCTGCTCCTGGTAGGGGTTACGCATGACCTCCAGCAATTCCTCGATCAAGCTGTAATCGCCGTTTTCCGCCAGGTCGATGGCCTGTTGCGACAGGTAGTTACGCAGCACATAGCGCGGGTTGTAGCGGTTCATGCTGTCGATGCGCTCGGCATCCGTCCAGCTATCCTGCGCCAGCCGGGCAGAATAGGCTGCCAGCCAGGTTTGGAAATCATCCCGGAATTGCAGGAATAACTCTTCCCTATAAAACGTGCTTTTGAGTGGCTCGATGGGATGTGAGTTGGCGCTCACCAGTGTCAATTGGCGGAAAAAGTTGGTCATGTCCACCTCTGCCCGCTGCATCAGCTCGAATGCCTTGCTGATGAGTTCGACGTCCTCGTTATGCCAAGCCATAAACCCGAATTTACCGGCCAGGATGCGCGTCCACGCTTCGCCGTATGTGCGGTCGAAGCTCGCCAGTCCCTGTGTTAACTGTTCGGTGAGGTCAGGGTGGTCTTTTTCCAGCACCGACAAGGCATCCGCCAGTCGCTCCAGATTCCAGCGTGCGATCTGCGCCTGCCGGCCGAACACATAACGGCGCATGGAAGCATCCGTGGTATTCGGCGTCCAGCCAGGGTCGAAATTATCGATCCAGCCGTAAGGGCCGTAGTCGATGGTCAACCCGAGGATGGACATATTGTCTGTATTCATCACGCCGTGCACGAAACCGACCCGCATCCATTCCGCAACTAATATGGCGGTGCGTTTACACACTTCGGCGAACCAGGTCGACAGCCTGTTCTCCGCTGCTTGATCAAGCTCGGGGAAGTCACGTGAAATCGTGAAGTCCACCAGCTGTGCCAATAGCCCCGTTTCATCGCGTGCAGCGAAAATCTGGAAATGCCCGAACCGGGTGAAGGAAGGCGCCACACGGCAGACGATAGCGCCCTGCTCTGCCTTGGGATTGCCATCGTAAAACATATCGCGTACCACCTGGTCGCCGGTCGCCACCAGGCTGAGGGCACGGGTGGTGGGTATGCCGAGATGGAACATGGCTTCGCTGCATAAAAACTCACGGATAGAGGATCGCAGCACGGCACGGCCGTCTGCACTACGCGAATACGGCGTTGGGCCGGCGCCCTTGAGTTGCAGCTCCCAGCGCTGGCCGGCCTGGTTGACTACTTCCCCCAGGTAGATGGCGCGGCCGTCGCCCAGCTGGCCGGCCCAATTACCGAACTGGTGACCGCCG
Organism: Pseudomonadota bacterium; assembly: GCA_040387075.1. Lineage (GTDB taxonomy): Bacteria > Pseudomonadota > Gammaproteobacteria > Burkholderiales > Methylophilaceae > DATHXC01. Next base: position 12,805 of record JAZKEL010000175.1, on the reverse strand, counting down.
TAGCAGGTGGCATAGGGTTGCATGCCGGCGAGCAGGCCGTTGCCTGACAGCGCATCCACCATCTGCGCCGACTGCATGGCCTGCGCATCCAGGCCGAGCGTCGCCGCCATTTCTTTCGAGTATGCCAGCAGCGTGGGCTTGCTCACTGCAGTTGGCTGGACGCTGGACCAGAATGCGCCATGCACCTGGCGCAGCTGGTTGGTGGTGTCGGGATCGCCCGGCAGTTCGCTCACGAAGCGGTTATCGAACGTGAGCAATCCAGGTTTCAATTCCAAGGGTTCAATACTGTCCATTGTTCTTCCCATGTTGCGCGGTGCGCGTTTCCAGGGTTCGCCTCGAAACGCGCCTAGTGACGGTTGGACAAGGAAATCGGGCGATTATTCCTCATGCTTGCGACGACGTGCCAGAACCCCGCCAGCCAGCGTGTTCAGCACGTCCAGCGTATCGTCCCAGCCCAGGCAGGCATCGGTGATGGATTTGCCGTATTCCAGCGTGCATCCCGGCGTATGGTCCTGGCGCCCTTCGTTCAGGTGCGATTCCACCATCACGCCGATGATGCGGTCATCGCCGGTGGCCATCTGGCCGGCCACATCCGTCGCCACGTCTTTCTGCAGCTTGTACTGTTTCTGGCTATTGGCATGCGAGCAGTCGATCATGATCTTGGCGGCTAAACCGGAAGCGGCCAGTTGCTTCGATGCCTCCTCGACACTCAGCTTGTCGAAATTAGGCGCGCCATTGCCGCCGCGCAGGATGACGTGGCAGTCTTCGTTGCCGGTAGTCGACACGATGGCGGAATGGCCTTCCTTGGTCACCGACAGGAAATGGTGGGGGCTGGCAGCGGCCTTGATGGCGTCCACCGCGATGCGGATATTACCGTCGGTACCGTTCTTGAACCCGACCGGGCAGGACAAGCCGGATGCCAGTTCGCGATGCACCTGCGACTCGGTGGTGCGTGCGCCGATAGCGCCCCAGCTCACCAGGTCTGCGGTGTATTGCGGGGTGATGGCATCCAGGAATTCGGTGCCGGCCGGCATGCCGAGTTCGTTGACCTCTAATAAAAAGCGGCGCGCCATTTCCAGGCCGTCATTGATCTGGTAACTGCCGTCCAGGTAAGGGTCGTTGATCAGGCCTTTCCAGCCTACCGTGGTACGCGGTTTCTCGAAATACACGCGCATGACGATCAGCAACTCACCGGACAACCGTTCGCGTTGTTCTTGTAATCGTTTAGCGTATTCCAGGCCGGCTACCGGGTCGTGGATGGAGCACGGGCCGATGATGACCAGCAGGCGGTCATCGCCGCTGTACAGGATGCGGTGGATGCCGGCGCGCGTCTCGATGATATTGTCGGTGGCTGCGTCGCTGGCCTGCATGGCATCCAGCAAGGTTTCAGGCGGCCGCAGCTCCTTGATCTCCTTGATCCGGTTGTCATCCGTGGCGATTTTATGGGACAAGCTCATGTTGCATGTATTCCAGTGTGACCTGCATGGCCGGCAAATGGCCGCAGCAGAAAAAGCCGTTCATTATAAAGAGCTTATGCGTAAATTGTTACGAATAATTGCGCTGTCGGCCATTGCAAAGCGCTCGCAGAAGCTGCCGATGGGTAGATACGGTGCTTATCCGCCCAGGCCTATTGCTGCTGGCTTAGTTTGCGGAAGCTGCTTTCATACTCTGCCAGCGTTTCCACCGCCTTAGCTCTCTGCGCCGCCGTAGTGGCATTGTGGAGTCGCGCGACGGACTGGCAGCTTTCCTTGCTGAAGGTATCGAAATAACGCACATATGCCGGATCCGGCGAGTCGATATAGCGCGCCAGCAAGGCTTCAAGCTCCGCCCTTACCTGAGTTAACGAGGTACTGGACTGCAGGCCTTTCAGCGTCTTCAGCGTATCGGTCTCGCGCCTGGTTATTTCCTTATAAACCACCTGGGGATCAAAGCTCGATTCCTCCATATTGCGCTTGATGATATCGACCTGGGTGTTCTCCAACTTGCCGTAGAATTTCTCCGCATTCTTCACGGCCTCTTCCACCCGGTGCTCCCTGCGCTCCTGCGGCGTACCCTCCATCCATTCCTCGCGCCACTTCTTGTTGCGCTTGGCGAATTGCTTTTCCAGATAGGACAACTGGTCATCCGACAGGGCAACGGTGGCTTTCATCGTGACCGGCAGGATATGCTCCCTGGATGCCCGCATGCGGGACCGTACATCCGCAAATGCCTTGCAAACAGTAGCCGGCTCGATATCCTGCGTAGCCGACACTTTCAGTTCGTGCACAAAATCGGCATAGACCGGCAGTTCGTTCTTGCGATGCCAGGCATGCAGGGCAGCCAATTCGTCCTTGACGCCGGGCTTTTGCTCCGCACTGAAATCCAGGTAACTATCCAGCCACCAGTATGTGAGGCTGGGCGCCTTGTTATAGGCCGTGTTCATCAGGCTACAGGCCTGCAATATGAATAGCAGCAGAACTATCAGGCTACGTTTATAAATGACCAGCTCCTGTAAACCGTTATTAACCCGCAATTAAGGCATGCCCTGGGAGCCGCTTGCAGATTGGCTCCCAGGCTTGTTCTCTTCCGGCAAGGGATAGGCATCGGCCACATACGCCGGGCCCTTCATCAAGACCACAATGATGCAGCCGATGGCCAGCGTGCCCGTCCACGACCAGTGAATCGTCACCACGCCTATCATCATGAAATCTATCCATTGCACCGTTGACGCCGCATGCACGTGATCCCATTTCGGCAGCAAGGCATGCGACAGCAGCGACACCATACCCGGCACCAGCGTGCCGACCAACAGGATCAACGGGATCTTACGCAATATCCGCCACTCCAGTCCGCTGGGGTAGCGCCGGAAACCCGGGAGTTTCGTGAAGTATTTCATCTGCCGCCTCCTTGCCAACCATATCAGCTCGTCGGATGTTGTGACCTGCTAAGCATACGTATGTTCAGCTGGCCTGCTAGATAAATGGGCCTGCCGGATAAACATAGTCAATATCAGACCATGCCTACATGCAAACGACGGCCTGCGTGGTACGTTCTATATTCATCTTGATAAGGAATGCACACATGTCCAACCATACCTATAAAATTATCGAGCTGGTCGGCTCATCCACCATCGGCACCGACGATGCCATCAAGGGCGCTATCGCCAAAGCCGCCCTCACGGTGAGGAACCTCGAATGGTTTGAGGTTGCAGAAACACGCGGTCATATCGTGGACGGCGCCGTGGCACACTTCCAGGTAACGTTAAAAGTGGGATTTCGCCTTGAAGATTAAGTCCGTAGATTAAGCCCCAAGATTAAACCCCAAGACTAAACCCGAAGATAAACCTGGATGATTGCGCAGGATGACTAGAGCGCTTTAATCGCCTGTGCCGCAATTTCAAACGAATGCAAGCGCGCAGCATGGTCGTATATCTGGCCGGTGACCATCAGTTCATCGGCCTTGGTCTGCTCCAGGATATCGCTCAAGACCTCGCTGACGCGTGCCTGCGTGCCGATAGCGGAATACGCAAGGGCACTCTGCACATTGGCGCGCTCCATCGCAGTCCAGTCCGCGTCATCCGCATTCACAGGCGGTTGCAATGGACCGGGCGTACCGCGGCGCAGGCTGATGAACTGCTGCACCAGCGAGCTGAACAATAGCTTGGCCTGCTCGGCACTATCGGCAGCGAACACGTTCACGCCCACCATGGCATAGGGGGTTTGCAGGTATTTAGAAGGCTGGAACTGGCTGCGGTATACCTGCAGGGCCTGTAATAATGAGTCCGGCGCAAAGTGCGAGGCAAACGCGAACGGCAAACCCAATGCTGCCGCCAGTTGTGCGCTGTAAAGGCTGGAACCTAACAGCCACAACGGTACATGCAGGCCTACCCCCGGCACCGCACGCACCTTTTGGCCCGGCTCTTCGTCTTCAAAGTAATGCAACAGCTCCTGCACGTCGTGCGGGAAATTGTCCGCTGCATGCATGTCGCGTCGCAAGGCATGTGCAGTCAGTCCATCCGTACCAGGCGCACGGCCGAGGCCTAGATCGATACGCCCGGGGTAAAGCGATTCCAGCGTGCCGAACTGCTCGGCGATCATCAGCGGTGCATGATTCGGCAGCATCACGCCGCCGGAGCCGACGCGGATGCTGTTGGTGCCGCCAGCGATATGGCCGATCACCACCGAAGTCGCCGCGCTAGCGATGCCGCGCATGTTATGGTGTTCGGCCAGCCAGTAGCGCTTGTATCCCCATGTTTCCGCATGCTGCGCCAGGTCGAGGCTGTTACGGAACGCATCCGAGGCGGTTGCACCCTGGTTGATGGGGGATAGATCAAGGACGGAATAAGAAGTCATGATGTCTATATGGGGATGTACTGGTGTTAATCAATCGGTGAAAGACCTGCGGCCATAAACAGCTGCAGAATGCTGTTTATGCCATAAGCTGATTTATTGTTTTGGCGCAAAACTCAATGCAGCGGAGTTGATGCAATAGCGTAATCCCGTGGGCGGCGGACCGTCCGGGAATACATGCCCCAGGTGGGCATCGCAGACGTTGCAGATCACTTCGGTACGTATCATGCCGTGGGTGGTATCGGTTTTTTCGCGCACATTGTCAGGGTTAAGCGCCCTAAAATA
>JAZKEL010000175.1:4273-8182 GCA_040387075.1 Pseudomonadota bacterium | reverse complement strand
CCAGCCGCAACCGGAATCGAACTTGGTGTCGGATTCGAATAAGGCCGTTCCGCAGCACACGCAGGTATAGATGCCGCTCTCATAATGCTTGGCGAATTCACCGGTGCCGGCCGGCTCTGTCGCCGCATGGCGGGTGACAGCATACTGGATGGGGGTGAGTTGTGCTTGCCACTCTTCGTCGGATTTGATCACTTTAGTCACGGACTAGCTCCTGCTGGGTTGTACAAATATGGGACAGTTAAAAATAGAGTTAAAAATAAAATATATCCAAAAATATAGACAAAAAATAAGGGATAGTAATATAGCTTAGCCCTTTTAGTTCGCAAGCATCTAACCGGAGGTTTCACGATGAAATCAAGCGATAAAGCAAGGACGCGATTTGATTAGCTGGCCAGCCATCCTGCATTATCCAGGACAAGATGAACTCGAGTACATTGCCAGTGCCAATGCATGGGAGAACGACCAGCAACTCCACGCACTGAGTTTTCAGACTGCCGGCAGGCTGATAGATTCACACGGGCGCGTATTTAACTTACCGGATATGGAATACCAGCCCGGAGGAAGCGGCTTTGCGGCCAGTCCATCGCAGGAGGCGGCGACAGAGGCAGCGACATTAGCAGAAGTCATCGAACTGGTACGGGCGCATGCTGCGCAATCGGCATCGTGCTGCATCGCCAAGATATCGGCGCCGTCCATTGCCGCCGCGATTCGACTGGTGGATACTATCTAGCCATACATACATGCTCTCGCGGCCGTATCGAGCGTTGAGTATAACGTTATATGCAGTGAACGATTAAAGCCGCTTGCCTGTCTGGTGTAGTGCTACCATCTCCGAATCGATCCCGGTAAAAATAATCCAGGCAACTCCATGCAAACACCATCCCCCCAAAAACCGGCCATAGCGCCTGCAAAACGCATCACCTCATTGCGCGATCTATGGCCGTTCCTGCGTCCATACCGTTACCAGGTAGCGCTGGCTTTCGTACTGCTGTGCCTGGCTTCCGGCACACTATTGCTCGTGCCGCTGGCCTTTCGCGACCTGATCGATTTCGGCTTCGGTGCCGCTAAAACCGCAGGCGGGCCAGCGTCCGGCAGCATGATGCCGGACGCGCTTGCGCACAATACACTCACCAGCCAACTCAGCCTCAGCAGCCATTTCCTCATCCTGTTCGGCCTGGCGTTTTTCTGGGCGCTGATGGTGGCCTCACGCTACTACACCGTATCCTGGATAGGCGAGCGTGTTACCGTAGACCTGCGCGGTGCAGTGTACGGCCGCGTGCTGACGCAATCGCCGCAATTCTTCGAAACGCTGCAAACCGGTGAAGTGCTGTCCAGGCTTACGGGCGACACTACATTGATCCAGACCGTGGTCGGCAGTTCCGCTTCGATGGGGCTGCGCAGCCTGTTCCAGTTCGCCGGCGGCATGATCATGCTGGCCGTCACCAGCTTTTACCTGTTTTCCATCAACGTCGGGCTGATGCTGTTGCTGATCCTGCCCATCATGTGGATAGGCCGCTCGGTCAAGAAACTGTCGCGCGAGTCGCAGGACAGGATAGCCGACAGCTCGGCCATGGCGGGCGAGATACTCAACGCTATGCCCACCGTGCAATCGTATACGCAGGAGCAGCGCGAAATCGGCCGTTTCCGGGCCAGTGCCGAGCTGAGCTTTACCACCGCCATCCGGCGCGTCAGGGTACGTGCGATGCTTACCGCCGTCATCATCACCGCGGTCATGGGCACCATCATCTTCGTGCTCTGGATAGGTGCGCGCCAGGTCAGCAATGGCAGCATGACGGGCGGCGAACTCGCCTCGTTTATCCTGTACGCCGCGATGGTCGCCGGCAGCGTCGGCACCATGGCGGAGGTCTGGGGCGACATCATGCGCGCCGCTGGTGCTACCGAACGCCTGCTGGAACTGTTGCACGCCACCCCTGCGATTGCCGAAGCGCGCGAAGCCCAATTACTGAAGGATTCAGGCCATGCCGCCATCGAGTTCAAGCAGGTGACATTCAACTACCCATCGCGCCCGCTCACCGCTGCGCTGAACAATATCTCGCTAAGCATTCAGGCTGGAGAAACCTTAGCGCTGGTCGGCCCTTCCGGCGCGGGGAAGACGACCATGTTCCAGTTGTTGTTGCGCTTTTACGATGTCAGCAGCGGCAGCATTACCCTCAACGGCCAGGACATCCGCGAGCTCAAGTTGGAGACCCTGCGCAGCATGATTGCGGTAGTCCCGCAGGATCCGGTGATCTTCTCTGCCAACGCCATGGAAAATATCCGCTACGGCCGCCCCTATGCCACCGATGCGGAGGTGATGATCGCCGCCAAGGCAGCACAGGTGGATGAATTCATGCGGCAGTTGCCTCAGGGCTACGATACCTTCCTCGGCGAACGCGGCACGCGACTTTCCGGCGGCCAGCGCCAGCGCATCGCCATCGCCCGCGCCATATTGAAAGACGCCCCGCTACTGTTGCTGGACGAAGCCACCAGCGCGCTGGACGCAGAGTCCGAGATCCTGGTGCAGCAAGGCTTGAATGCCGCCATGGAAGGTCGCACCACGCTGATCATCGCCCACCGCTTGGCCACCGTGCAGAAGGCAGACCGCATTGCCGTAATGGAAAACGGTGAAATCGTGGAGCTGGGTAGTTCAGCCGAATTGCGCAGCCAGGACGGCCTCTATGCCCGCCTTGCCAGCCTGCAATTCGGTGACGAGCCTGCAGCAATCCAGCTATTCAAGACGGATGCGATATGACAAAACCATTTGTCATATCGCGGATATTTACCGACAATGCAGTTATCAATCCAATCACTGCGAAAGCCTGACATGAAAAACGTTTTTTTTAGCATGCTACTGACACTGCTGGTCACCATGCCTGCACTTGCCGAGGAGATAGGCAGCGATATCGAGACCACTACACCCAACGGCGATAAAGTGGTGCTTCACCCAAATGGCCGGTGGGAATTCAAGGACGTTAAAAAAGCCGTGCAAGCGGCAGAAGTGGCGAAACAATACCCTGAAAACCAGGGCTGCCCGCCAGGCACACAAGGCGGTTTCCTCGGCTTCGGCCGCTGTGTGCCGATCGGCGATAAAGACTTCAACCGCGGATCCATGAGCGGCAAGGGGCGATAAGCATTTACAGCAGCCCGCGTTCCGCAAACGAAAGCGTGTTGTTACCCGCCACTACAAAGTGATCCAGCACCCTAACATCGACCAAGGCCAGCGCTTGTTTTAATGCAGTAGTAAGCAGTTCATCTGCACGGCTTTGCTGGGCGACGCCAGATGGATGGTTGTGGGCAAAGATGACCGAAGCTGCATTGTGGTGAAGCACCCGCTTCACCACCTCACGGGGATACACGCTCGTCTGGGTAAGTGTTCCGGTGAATAACTCTTCCTGCGCCAGCACCCGGTTCTGCGCATCCAGGAACAGCACAACAAACACTTCTCGCGGCAACGCGCCGAGCTTCAGACACAAATAATCCCGCACCTGCTTGGGTGAACTTAGCACATCGCGCACCTGCATCTGTTCCGCCAGCGCACGCCGGCTCATCTCGAAGATGGCCTGCAACTGGCAGAATTTGCTGCTGCCCATGCCATGCACACTGCCGATTTGCTCCAGGCTGGCTGAGAATATGCCGTTGAGGTTGCCGAACACGGTTAATAAATCCCGCGCCAGGTCCACTGCGCTTTTGCCGGTGACCCCAACCCGCAGGAATATTGCAAGCAATTCGGCATCGGACAACGCGCCGGCACCTTGCTGCAACAACTTCTCCCGGGGACGCTCCCCTTCCGGCCAGTCGGTTATTGCCAAGATACAAAGCCCCTTTTTAGATCAATCACGTAGTATTTCTTACTCAGTATTTACTTATCAGTCATCCAGCCGATTTCTCTTGCTGTCATGCTGCCTATCA
>JAZKEL010000175.1:2909-4263 GCA_040387075.1 Pseudomonadota bacterium | reverse complement strand
CCGTCTGCTCAAGGTTTAACGGGATTTCTGCTTTGTTTTCACTTACTGGCCTGCGGCCCGCCATCAGTTCGGCGACGCTTTGGGGATATAAAGGTGTTTTAGCCGGTTCGGCGAAGCCCGCAGGATAGGCAGGCTGGTGACTGAATAAATCGTATTTATCGGTCGCCCCGACGGTATGCAAAAGCTCGTGGGCAATGATCACGTTGTTTTGCCTGGTGTAACTTCTCTCCGAGAACACATTCACCAGCCCGACGCGGCCTTTGCTGAGGGCAGTAGAATGCGGCAAGACCGGATGATTGGCCGGGTCGAAATACAGCAGGTAGAGTTTGATGTCCGGCTGTACTGTCGTTGAAGGGCTATTTCGCCACGCCCACCAGCGAAATTCCAGGCTCCATACGATGGTTTGCAACATACTGGCCGCTTTTTCCGGTTGCGGCGGCTGTTGCTGTACACGGGGGCCTATGCGGATGGCGAAGGGTGTTTTCACTGCTAAATTAAACTGCGCGGATTGCCCGGAATAATACTCGGCAATTTCCTCAAACTGGTCCGGTTGCAGGCTCGCTATGTATCGATCAGAGGCTTGGCTACCGTCCATATTGATGGGGTAGACATTCACATACAGCGTTTTCTTCCACTCCGTCTGGCTGTTCAGCAACCAGGTGCGGTGCGCAACCGTAGCTAATATAAAAAGTAAAACCACTATCCTGAATTTACGCCACATCGCTAGTTTGTTCTTTGTATAAGGTTTCGTATTAAAATGAATCCATTAAGCATGCATTCAGCATGGCTCCATCCACAATAAATCCTGCAACAGAGACAAGCAGCCTGAAGAATACCATGAACACTATAGTACTCGGAATTACCGGCGGTATAGCTGCGTATAAAGCAGCCGAACTGGTACGCCTGCTGGTCAAGCAGGGCATCGCTGTGCAGGTGGTGATGACGGAAGCCGCCTGCCAGTTTATTACGCCCATTACCATGCAGGCGCTTTCCGGCAAACCGGTGCATACTGAGATGTGGGACGCCAGCATCGCCAACGGCATGCCGCACATCGAGCTGTCACGTAGCGCGGACGCTATCCTGATCGCCCCTGCCAGCGCAGATTTTTTAGCCAAGCTGGTGCATGGCTCAGCCGACGATTTGCTGTCTACGCTTTGCCTGGCGCGTAACTGTCCGCTGATCGTTGCGCCGGCGATGAATAAACAGATGTGGGAAAACGCCGCTACACAGCGCAATATCGCCCAATTAGAGGCTGACGGCATCCTGGTATTAGGGCCTGGCAGCGGCGAACAAGCATGCGGGGAAACAGGTCTTGGCCGTATGTTGGAGCCGGACCAGTTGCTCGCCGAGTTAA
>JAZKEL010000175.1:0-2899 GCA_040387075.1 Pseudomonadota bacterium | reverse complement strand
TTTTTTGAGGCAGGCGCGCCGCGTCGACGGCCCTCACTGCAGGCCCGACACTGGAAGCCATCGACCCTGTGCGTGCTATCACCAACCATAGCTCTGGAAAAATGGGCTACAGCCTGGCACAGGCTGCCCGGGAAATGGGGGCCGATGTCACCCTGGTCACCGGGCCGACGGCGCTGGTAATTCCTGCAGGTGTTTCCTCAGTTGCCGTGACTACAGCGGATCAAATGCTGGATGCCGTAATGCAGCATATCAATGGGCAGGATATTTTTATCAGCGTGGCGGCCGTGGCCGATTACCGGCCGGCAAAGCCGCTTGCACAAAAAATCAAGAAGAGCACGCAGCCTTCGACGCTTGAACTGGTCGCCACACAGGACATTCTTGCTACCGTTTCTGCATTGCCAAATGCGCCGTTTTGCGTGGGATTCGCTGCCGAAAGCGAGAACCTCCTGGAGTATGCGGAACAAAAACGCCGGCGTAAAAAAATCCCGCTGATCGCAGCCAACATAGCCAGTGAGGCAATGGGCATGGATACCAGCACCCTGACATTGCTGGATGACAACGGCAGCCATCCCTTACAGCAAGCGCCAAAAATAGAGCTTGCCCGCATGTTGCTGCAACATATCGCCACTATGATAATGCCTGGGACCAAGGATAATGCCTGAGATCAAGCCTGAGTTTTAAGGTTATCTAGCTGTTTACCCTGACTAATGCCGAAAGGATGCCATGAGCCTGCACGTTGAACTGAAAATACTGGATCCCCGCATCAAGGAACTGATGCCTACCTATGCAACCCCTGGTTCAGCCGGACTCGACCTGCGTGCTTGCCTGGACCATGTTGCCATGCTGCAACCGGGCGAAACTCAATTGATCCCTACAGGCATGGCGTTTCACCTGGCCGACCCTAACTATGCAGCGCTTATCCTGCCGCGCTCGGGACTCGGCCATAAGCACGGCATCGTGCTGGGCAACCTGGTCGGGTTGATAGACTCCGACTACCAGGGCCAGCTACTGGTCTCATGCTGGAACCGCAGTAAAGAGCCTTTTATGCTGAACCCAATGGAACGTATCGCGCAGCTGGTGATAGTGCCTGTCATCCAGGCCAGCTTTCAGGTGGTGGATGAGTTCGCTGCAAGCGATCGCGGCGAAGGCGGTTTTGGCAGTACAGGCAAGCATTAATCCATGTAAAACCAAAAATATTAAGTACAAGAAAACATGCTTAATAGCTAAAAATACATGAATTAACTTGAAGGCAACCAAGCATTTATGGTATAAATGCGGTCTTTCGAATTTCGGCAAGCAGCACGATAAGTGTTTTCAGGAGAGTAGCATGGCACGCGTATGTCAGGTAACCGGCAAAAAGCCGATGGTTGGGAATAATGTTTCTCACGCTAACAACAAAACAAAACGTCGTTTTCTGCCTAATTTGCAAAACCGCAAATTCTGGGTTGAAAGCGAAAATCGCTGGGTAAGCATGCGTATCACTAACGCTGCACTTCGCACTATCGACAAGAACGGTATCGACTCTGTTCTGGCCGGCATGCGCGAACGTGGCGAAAAGATTTAAGCGCTGATTTATTCAGCCTGATTAAGGAAAAAGAAAATGCGTGAAAAAATCAAATTGGAATCAAGCGCCGGTACTGGTCACTTCTACACCACGACCAAGAACAAGCGCACTATGCCGGAAAAAATGGAAATCAAGAAATTTGATCCAGTTGTCCGCAAGCATGTCGTCTATAAAGAAGCGAAGTTAAAGTAATACGATTACGCTATAAACTGATTAAATTCAGGTAATAAAAAAGCCAGCATTGCTGGCTTTTTTATTACCTGAAGCTTATTGCCTGGTTATGCCATCTTGTAGCAGCGCAGTCGATGTGAAAACTGCTCCAGCGCTTGTATGCCACTTATTTCAGCGCGGTGGCACCAATCTTCAAGGTCCTTAAGCAGTTGTTCCTGGCTTGCCGCAGAACGCGCCCACACCTTGGCTAACTCCTGCTTCAGGTCGTAGATAGTCTGCAAACGCGTACTGTGTTTTAAGACACTGGCCAAGGCCACCTTTTCCTTGTCCAGTAAATTCCTGGCATCGAGATGCAACCAGTGGCGAATGCGCTCCATTGCTGTGGAGTCATGTCCATGCTGCTGGTACGCCGCCTGCAACTTGCCGATCTCTTCCTTATACGCTTTTTTCAGCATAGTCCTGTATTTTCCCATCACATCAAAACGATGCGTGATTACGGCCTGCAAAGTATCCAGGTCGCACTTGGTCTTTGCCCAGTCGAAACGCACTTGCGGGGCGATTTTCTTCACTTTGGCAAGTTTCACTGATTGCATGATGCTGATATACATCCAGCCGATATCGAACTCATACCATTTACTGGATAACTTGGCCGAGCTGGCGTATGCATGGTGGTTATTGTGCAACTCTTCCCCTCCAATCAGGATGCCCCATGGCGAAATATTGGTGCTGGCATCGTCTGCAGCGAAATTGCGATAGCCCCAGTAGTGGGCAATACCATTGATGATGCCGGCCGCATTGATTGGTATCCAGGCCATTTGTACTGCCCAGATGGTCAATCCCAGCGGCCCGAACAGAACGACATTCAGCACCAGCATCAGGCTTACTCCCAGGCGGCTATGTTTGGTGTAGAGGTTGCGCTCCAGCCAGTCATCCGGCGTACCGCTACCGTACTTTTCCAGGGTATCCTGGTTATGCGCTTCTGCACGGTATAGCTCTGCCCCTTCATACAGCACTTTTGCCAGGCCCAGGACCTGGGGACTATGCGGGTCGTCCTCAGTTTCGCAACGCGCATGGTGTTTGCGGTGGATGGCCGCCCATTCCTTGGTGATAATGCCGGTTGTCATCCATAGCCAGAACCTGAAGAAATGACTGACAATCGGGTGC
>JAZKEL010000174.1:608-3587 GCA_040387075.1 Pseudomonadota bacterium | reverse complement strand
CTGATCGAGCGCACGCACTCGGCGAACGAGTCGTGGCATGCATTCGAGATTATGGCAGAATTCGTGGACGCGACCGAACGGCTCAAGCAAATCACCCCTGCGGTTTCCATCTTCGGCAGTGCGCGCACCAGGCCGGATCACCCGTACTACCTGCTCACCGAGGAGATCGCCAGGCAGTTGTCGGATGCCGGCTTCAGCGTCATTTCCGGCGGCGGGCCGGGCATCATGGAGGCGGCCAATAAAGGCGCTTTCCAGGGAAAATCGCCCAGCATAGGCCTCAACATCGAGCTGCCGCATGAGCAGAACAGCAATCCCTACCAGGACATCGGCCACAATTTCAAGCACTTCTACATGCGCAAGGTGATGTTCGTGAAATATGCGTCTGCATTCGTCGTCATGCCCGGCGGATTCGGCACGCTGGATGAAGTGATGGAGGCATTGACGCTTATCCAGACCGGTAAAGTACCGCGCATTCCTATCATCCTGGCCGGCTCGGCATTCTGGGGCGGCATGATGGAGTGGTTCCGTGTAACCCTGGTGAACGAGGGCATGGTGTCGCCGGAGGACATGCACCTGATCCAGGTGATCGACGAGCCTGAAGTGATTATCGAGGCCATATTCAAGCATTACGCAACGCGCGGATTCGACATCACCACCAAGGAACGCGAGATGCTGCTCACCTTGTAATGCATCCATGAAATACTCGGCAGTTTGCGCATTAGGCAGCTGACTGGATTGCGACCTTTATATTACGGCTTTTTATTTCCATGCAAGCCAACAGACCGGCGCATCTGCTAAAATCTGGACTGAATTGATGTTGCATTCAGCATCGGGATAACGTCATTGAGGCTACCATGAAGAAAATCAGAATTATCGCCTGGCTACTGTTTAGCCTGCCTTTGCTGGGCGCGCCCTTGATGGCCCTTACCGCCGACATTCCGCCCAACCTGGAACCCTTGCCCGAAGTGCCTCCTCCGCCTGCCGGGATTGAGGATGATGCCCCGGGCCAGCCGGATATCACCATCACCAAGAAAGGCGAGGACAAGGTGGAGGAATACCGCATCAATGGCGAGCTTTACATGATGAAAGTGACGCCGCCGCACGGTACATCGTATTACCTGATGAAAGAAGACCAGGAGAGCGGCTGGTCGCGTATGGAAGGGCCGACCCAGCCATTGATCATCCCCAAATGGGTGTTATTCAGGTTCTGATTCCAAAGAGGGCTCTGCCCTCTTTACTATTTATATGATGCTTGTCTAATTTACTCCTGAAGCGTTTATGTCCGTATTCACTACCGTTACCTTTGAGCAGTTGAAACAATGGCTGCAGGCCTATCCGCTAGGCGAACTGCTTGACCTGCAAGGCATCTCTGCCGGCATCAGCAACACCAATTATTTCGTCACGACCAGCAGCGGCCGTTATGTGCTGACCCTGTTTGAAGAACATACGGCAGAAGAGTTGCCATACTTCCTGAACCTGATGTCGCACCTGGCGATGCGCGGCGTGCCTTGCCCGCATCCGGTGGAAAGCGTCAATGGCACGTTCCTCGATGAATTGAACGGCAAGCCTGCAGCGCTGGTGAGTTGCCTGCGCGGCAGCGACCTGGAAACCCCGAGTGCGGAGAATTGTGCGGAAGTCGGGCGCGTGCTGGCGGGTATGCACATTGCTGGCCTGTCGTTCGAGGGGGTGACGCGCAATCCTCGCGGCGCAGGGTGGCGCCAGGCGACGGCCGAAAAAGTATTGCCGTTTTTGAATTCGGAAGACAAGGCTTTACTCGAACAGGCACTGGCGCTGGATATCGATACAGCCGAATTGCCGACCGGCGTGATCCACGCCGACCTGTTCCGCGATAACGTGCTATTCGACAGCGAACACCTGGGCGGTGTGATCGACTTTTATTACGCGTGCAACGATGTGCTGCTGTACGACGTTGCCATTGCAGTCAATGACTGGTGCAGCGCAGAAGGCCATGGCCTGGATAAGCAGCGCACTATGGCCTTTTTACAGGCCTACCATGCGGTAAGGCCGTTCACCGCAGAAGAGCAAAGAGCCTGGCCATTTTTATTGCAGCTTGCGGCACTGCGCTTCTGGTTGTCTCGCCTGCATGACAAGCATTTCCCGCATGCCGGCGAATTGACCCACGCCAAGGATCCCGCGCATTTCCGGCATATCCTGTATTCACGGCTACATGATGATGTAGTCGCATTGCCGTAAGTAATATCGGTGCAAATCTTAATATTGAGAAACAAGCTACAACCTTACCGCTAACCCTTTGAGGACTACCATGCAAGCTCGCACTACCCCCGCCAGGCACGGTTTGGCCTGGATCATCCAGGCTTATACGCTCTACCGGAAAAAGCCTTCACTCTGGGCATTGGTCGTGCTGTTCTATTTCATGTCGGCGGCCACGCTGTCCGCTAGCTGGCTACAGCCCATCGGCTCCGTCGCGTTGTCCTTGCTTGGGCCGATATTCGTCGCCGGATTCTTGACGATCAGCCAGAAGATCACCTACCGCAAGGATGTTGAATTCAAGGACCTGTTCATCGGCTTCAAGGTCAAGACGCCACAACTCGTGACGCTGGGCGGGGTGATGCTGCTGGGTTTTATCCTGATCACGCTATTGATGGCGTTGATAGGCGGGCTGGAGCAAATGGAATCGCTATACGCCGCCATGCAGAGCAAGGATGAGGCCCTGCTGAAAGTGCTGCTGGCAACGCCATCCGTCCAGTTTGCGGTATTCATGGGCATCCTGCTGAATGCGGTGCTGGCGGCGGCTTACTGGTTCGCAACGGCCCTGGTATTTTTCCAGGATGTCAAACCCTTGCAGGCCATGTACCTCAGCCTGGTCGCCAGCATGCGCAACATGCTCGCCATGCTGGTCTACTTCGTGGTGGGGCTGGGGGCGTTTTTGCTGCTGATGGTGGTGATTGCGCTGGTGCTCAGCCTGCTCGGTACCTTGCTGCAGGGTGTGAAAGTGTT
>JAZKEL010000174.1:0-598 GCA_040387075.1 Pseudomonadota bacterium | reverse complement strand
GCAAAGCCCGCGCAGGAAAAGCTGCTGGCATCTCAGGGCGTCAAGGTGCTGTTCGTGCTGGTAAGTGCACTGGTCGGTATCGGCTTCCTGGTGCTGAGCCTGACGGTGCTGTTCCCCATCCTGCTGAATACGTTATTCGTCAGTTACGAGGATATTTTCAGCATCACCACGCCAGTGCCCGAGGTAATCGACGCTCCGAGGTAATTAAAGCTAAACTTCGCGCTGGAATTGGGGCTTATATCTTATCCAGCTTGGCATATTCCAGTGCCAGCCACTTGAGGCCTTCACGGCCGAAGTTCACCTGAACGCGCATGTCGTCCTGATTTCCCTCGTAGCTCACCACCACGCCGTTGCCGAATTTGGCGTGATTCACTGCCTGGCCAATTTTCCACGGCATGGCATTTTTCTGGCCGCTGCTCTGGCTGCCCATTACCGATGGCATCGCGTTGTAATCCATGCTGGGCCTTGATGTACCCCTCGCATTGAGACGCTTGAGCAACTCTTCCGGTATCTCGTCTAGGAAGCGCGAAGCAATGCCGTAGCGCACCTGCCCATGCAGCATGCGGCTCTGCGCATGGCTTAAATACAGGCGCTGGCG
>JAZKEL010000173.1:0-4659 GCA_040387075.1 Pseudomonadota bacterium | reverse complement strand
TTCGGTAGGAATGGCAGCACAGTTCACTGCGACAAACAGTGAGCTCCTGCGCGGTGATAATGTATGGATGGCATGCGCTACCAGCTCCTTGCCGGTGCCTGTTTCGCCGGTGATCAGCGCAGTGGCTTTCTCCGGCGCCACCTGGCTGATGGCCCGGTGCACTTTCTGCAGGGCATCGCTATTGCCGATGATGCTGGCTTCCGTATCCTGCCCGGCTGCCTCCCGCAGGAACTGGTTTTCGATTTTCAGGCGGCTTGCCGAAAGTATGCGGTTGATGGAAATTTCCAGCGTCTCCAGGTCGAATGGCCGCAATATGTAATCTGCAGCACCGAGTTTCATGGCTTCCACTGCCGTGCGAATTTCGCCCTGGGCTGTGATGATGATGACCGGAACGTCGATCTGCTCGCTGCGCATGGCTGCCAGCAGCTGCAATCCATCCATCACCGGCATATGCAGATCGCTGACGACGAGGTCTATGCCGCCCTTCTTGAGTATGCCCAACGCTTCCTTGCCATCATTGGCGAGCACAGGTTCATACCCTGCCTGGCGCAAGCTGATCTGCAGCAGGCGGCGCATGCTGGACTCGTCGTCCAGCGCCAGGATGCGTTTTAGCTTTGTCATCTGGTCAAACTCCTGTCATCGGCAGTTGCAGGCGGAACTCGGCCCCCTGCAGACTGCTCTCGTAAACGTCGATACGGCCATGGTGCGCAGTCATGATCTGCTTGACGATCGCCAGGCCCAGGCCGGTGCCACCTGGCCGCTGGCTAAAGAACGGATCGAAGATCTGGTCGCGCTGGTTGGCCGGGATGCCAGGCCCATTATCCGCGATGCTGATGATAAGGTGGGGAGGGGATGGCCAGATAGCGACAACAACCCTTCCACCTTCAGGCAGGACCTGGATCGCATTCAGTAACAGGTTGAGCAGAACCTGCGTTATCTGTTCGGCATCGCACCTGGCTGAATACGCGCCTTCGCCCTCAAACTCGAGTGCTATGTTTTTAGTCTCTGCGCGAATACGCAACATCGCAATGGCCTGCCTGGCCAGTTCAGTCACGTTGACCATGCTGAATTCCGGCAGCCTGGGACGGGCCGAATCGATGAGGGTGCTGACCAGCTTGTTCAGGCGGTCCGTTTCGCTGATGATGAATCCGCATACTTCGCGGCCTTCTTCCGTCAGCCCCGGTTCGCGCATGAGCAATTGCGCGGAGGAGCGCAGGATGCCGAGCGGCGTGCGTACTTCATGGCTCATCGCCGCCGCCATTTCACCCACAACCGCCAGTTTTGCAGTCCGCGTCAGGTTTTCATTGAGCCGTTCAAGGTCGGCCAGCATCTTGCTGAATGCATGCGACATGGCCACGATCTCCATCGGGCCTTCCGCCGGCGGCAAAATGGCGCTGGGGGCATTGATGAACTCATTGGCAAACTCGGTCAGCCGCGCCAGGGGGCCGGTGATCGAGGTGGCGATGGGCACGGCGATGAACCCCGCCAGCACGACAGTGGCGGCCAGCAGGGCGGCAAAGATATACGCCATGTGCCGCGCAGGCCTTAATGCCTGGCCGTGGCTTTGCGCGATCTCCACCCGCCATGAAAATCCTTTGAATGATTGGTAGCCGCTGGTGGGCGCGATTGCTGAGAGTTTCCTTTCTTTCTGCATCTTCAACCAGCGGCTCGTGCTTGCCAGCTGGTTATCCTCTGCGTCAAAGATGGCAGCAGCGCTGCGCCCGGCGACGGTATTCGATAGCACCGTATCCATCTGCCGCCAGTTAAATACCGTGATTAACTGGCCGATGGTGCCTGTGCCCTGTATCTCGTCGGTGATATCTGCGGAGATAGGCATCAGTTCATTTGCAATCTGCCCTACACGGATCTTCTTTTTTGATAATGAGGTCTCCAGCCATGGGCTAGATGGGATGGATTGCGTGCTTAACTCGCCGGGGGTGCTGGAGGCGATGATCTTGCCGGTATTGTCGATGACATAGAGATCGCTATACACATCGCGATAACTGCCTTTCAAGTCTGCAAGGAATGTCGAAAGGCGTTTGTCGATATCGCCTATCCTTACATCCTGCATCACCTCGAGTTTGCTCCACGACGCGATATTCTGCAGGCGTTCAAACATGATACGGTCGATTTCAGCCGCGGTAGCATTGGCCTGCGCTGTCATGCCGCGCTGTATTTCGGTCGCTAAGGCAGTCCTGGCCTCGTAATACGCCATTCCTGTGACGAGGGTGGCCGGCAATAAGCCGATCAGCAGGAACGCTGCTAGGAGCATATGGCGAAGCTGTAATGCTGTTCGTGGCATAAGGTTCAGTGAGAGAATGCGGCTAATTGAAAAATTATTGAAGAGTTCCCATGCGAAGACTCCCCATGCTGCGTAAAGCGAATTTGATACCAGTTCATACGCGAGATCAGCAACGCTGGCGGGGGATCGGTATTCAAGGTCTATGCCAGTTTTTGGCAGTCAGTGTAGTCGCCACCTGTTTCCTCTGCAAGCCGGCCTATGCCGACGAAGACAGCCTGATGTCCGGATTCGGCCTTGGCGGGTATAGCAGTGCCACCGTGAACTCCCACCCTGGCGGTCATGTCGATGCATCCCTGAATGAACTGAGCTTGTTCCTGAAATGGGAGGGGGATAGCCGTTTCCGCTTTTTCTCCGAACTGGAGATCGAGAAGCCGCTGGTCAGGAGCAGGAAAGGCAATATCTCCACCCAGGATGCTTTTTTCGACGTAGAGCGTCTTTACTTCGATTACAACCTGTCGGAAAAGATCAATCTGCGGGCGGGGCGCTTCCTCACGCCTGCTGGCCGCTGGAACCTTATCCATGCCGCGCCATTGCAATGGACGGCTTCCCGGCCGCTCGTGACCAGCCGCCTGTTTGCGGAGTCGGTCAGCGGCGTCATGCTCTATGGCGCGCAACCGTTTGCAGACCAGGCCCTTGAATACACGGTCTACATGGAAGCCATGCAGGATAGCGACCGCGATAAGGACGACAGGATCCCTTACCAGGATACCAAGGGCCTGCGACTGCAGCTGACCGGCAAGGTCAAGCTCGGATTCAGCCTGCTGGAGACGGTGGAAGACCTCGATGTGAAAACGCGTTACCGCATGGCAGGTGTGGATTTCTTCATCGAGCATCACGGCTGGGAATACAGCGGCGAGTTCCTGGAACGCACGTACACGAATGGCCATGATGGCGGCGGCGGCGCATACCTGCAGGGAGTCGCCCCGCTAGGGAACCGATGGTTCGGCATTGCGCGCGTCGAGACATTCAATCGTCCCGCGGAAGGTTCCAGCGAGCGCTGGGTAGTGGGGACCGCCTGGCGCATGACGCCCAGCCAGGTGTTAAAGATGGAATATGTCGGTGGGGACAAAGAGCGGGTGGAATCCCCCAAAGGCTTCCTGGCTTCATTCGCCATCCTGTTCTGATGCGCCTATTCCTCCTCTTGATACTGGGTATGGTTGCGATACCCATCCCGCTTTTTGCAGCGGAGGGCGGTGCCATCGCTGTGATCGTGCCTCGCGCAGAAGTCCCGAGACCGCTCGGTGCCGTAGACCTGTCGCTGATCTTCCTTAAAAAGAAATTGTATTGGGCGGATGGCAAGCGCATGCAGCCGGTGAACCTGGCTGCGGGCAACCCCATTCGCCAGCAGTTTTCGCAACGCGTCATGGGCAATATGCCGGAAACGCAGGCCGATTACTGGAACAATGCCTATTTCCACGGTATTTCCCCACCGCGTGTCGTCAATTCGCAAGAAGCGATGCTGCGCTTCGTGGCTGAAACATCCGGCTCCATCGGGTATGTCGATGCCTGCAAATTGGATTCGCGGGTGAGGGCCGTAGCGTGGATCGATGCCAGCGGAGCTGTCCTGGCTTCAGCGCCTTCCGCATTGAATTGCGCCAACGAAGAGTGACCACGCTTTTCATGCAATTTTTGTATGAACTCACAATTTTTGCGTGTATTACCTCGTCATCCCTGCAGTAAACCTCCTCTTTCTTTCTTCGAGCTTTGGCTGCATTTTCAATTGGGAGGCGTCTGTAGATAAATTAAGCTTTTGATATTGCTATATTAATTTACTGACAGCTTTATTTTTTACCCCGCAATACAGGTTCTTTCTTTCTCTGGCATATGGATTGCGCTAGTAAAGCCATCCTTTTCCTTCGAGATGTCATGAAACACGTATCCGCGATTGCTTTTGCAGACCATCACCGACCCTATTTCCAGCGTATCGCCAGTTTGTTGGGGTTTCCTAATACTCACCGGCCAGCCGACACTGCACGCCTGCATGTCCGGTTGCCTTTATTGCTGGGCGGGCTGGCATTGACGCTATGGTTTGGCTTGCGACTGCTGCTGTGGCATGAGGTTGGCATTACTCAATTGAGCCTGGGTGAATCGATCAACATGCTGGGATTGGGTCTGTGGTTCGACCTCAATGCGCTGGCTTACCTGGCAGCGCCCCTGTTGCTGGTCGAGGCCTTGGTAAGCAATCGCCTGCGGGCCAGTAAGATAGTGCATGGTATGCGCTGGGGATTCGTGCTGGTCGTCACCTACAGCCTGTTGTTCGGGCTGGTGGCAGAATACGTATTCTGGAACGAGTTCACGACGCGCTTCAATTTCATCGCGGTGGACTACCTGATCTACACGCATGAAGTCATCGGCAA
>JAZKEL010000172.1:8209-14417 GCA_040387075.1 Pseudomonadota bacterium | reverse complement strand
CCTATCCCCACCGAACTTGGCCCGGAACCCGCTGCAGAAGCGTACCGTGAGATTCTATCTACATTGGATAATGACTTCGACCTGGTGTTGCTTGGCCTGGGTGAGGACGGCCATACCGCCAGCCTGTTCCCCGGCCAAACCTGGGATGACAGCCTGGATGCCTTTGCAGTCTACGAAGCGCCCAAGCCGCCGCCTGAGCGTGTCTCCATCAGCGCCAGCAGGCTAAGCAGGGCGAAAGAGGTGATCTTCCTGGTGACCGGTGCCGGCAAGCAGGATGCCGTGGATAATTGGCGTAAAGGCGTGGCAATCCCTGCAAGCTTGATCACGCCTGAAAATGGCGTTGATGTTTATTACTTTGGCGTGAAGGTCGCTGGGTAAGCAGCGGGCTCTTCACGGACAAGACCTTTACTGAATGGCGTCAAGACCGGATGGTTTTCTCAAATTTCTGACTGCTGTTGCAGTTGATATCTTGTGAAAATCATTAGCTTCATTCCCCTACAGGCATTGCCTGTTTAGAGAGTGTAGGGTGGATGAGCGTAAGCGTTATCCACCGAAAGAAAGTTGTGAAATCGCGGATAACGCTTACGCTCATCCGCCCTACCTTAACTCTTGAAGCGTTCAACAATTTTTCTAAATGCAATGTCCTGGAAGGCCCATGGATATTGCCTTCCAGGGCAGCGTGTTTTGCCGTTACATCAGGTGTTCTGGATCACGATATTCGGGAATTTACTGCTGTGGTCCAGCGCCAAGTCTGCCAGTTTTACGGCAGCCGTTCTTGCAATCTGTTTATAGATGGCAGCGACTTTACCGTCCGGGTCGGCAACCACGGTAGGCGTCCCGCTATCGGCCTGTTCACGTATGTGGATGTCCAGCGGCAGGCTGCCGAGTAGATCCACGTTGTAATCCTTGCACATGGCCGCGCCGCCGCCGGCACCGAAGATATGCTCTTCATGCCCGCAGTTGCTGCAGATGTGCGTACTCATATTCTCCACGATGCCCAGGATGGGGATGCCGACTTTCTCGAACATCTTCAATCCTTTGCGCGCATCTAACAAGGCAATGTCTGGGGGTGTGGTGACGATGACGGCACCTGTCACTGGTACTTTCTGCGATAGCGTCAACTGGATGTCGCCCGTTCCCGGCGGCAGGTCGATCACCAGGTAATCCAGGTCGCGCCAGCGCGTGTCGCGCAGCAGTTGTTCCAGCGCGCCCACCACCATGGGGCCGCGCCAGACCATGGGCGTATCGATGTCCACCAGGAAGCCGATGGACATCGCCTGTATGCCATGGCTTTCCATGGGCTCGATGCTTTTGCCGTCGGCACTGTCAGGGCGGCCGGAAATGCCTAGCATCTGCGGTTGCGACGGGCCGTAGATGTCTGCATCCAATATGCCCACGGATGCGCCTTCTTCGGACAACGCCAGCGCCAGGTTCACTGCCGTGGTGGATTTGCCGACACCGCCCTTGCCCGAGGCGACCGCGATGATGTTCTTTACGTTGGGCAGCAACGGCACGCCGCGCTGCACGCTGTGTGAAACGATGCGGCTGCCGATGTTGATGAAAATGCTGCCTATGCCGGGAATGGCTTTAAGTGCCGTTTCCACCATGGCCTGGATAGGCGCGAACTGGCTTTTTGCCGGGTAACCCAGCACGATGTCCAATGAGATGTTATTGCCGTCTATCTTGATGTTCTTGGCCGACTTGCTGCTGACGAGATCCTTCCCTGTATTCGGATCCAGCACTTCTCTTAGTGCGTTCTGGATGTCGATTTCTGCAATGGCCATATGGGTGAATCCTGAGTAAACGTGGGGTGAATTAAGCCATTCGATTTTAACCGATGTGCCTGCTTGATTTTAACCGATGTGAAAGTAGGCGTCATTTGCTAAAATGCACGTCTAACTATTCAGAATGTCAGCAGATTCGATTCATGACCAGCCCAGCCGCACAGACATCCCTTAACGAAACGTCCGCAAAACCGCCCAGGAAAATGCTGGTCACGTCTGCCTTGCCTTACGCCAATGGCAGCATCCACCTTGGTCACCTGGTGGAATATATCCAGACTGATATCTGGGTGCGTTTCCAGAAGATGCACGGCAATACCATCCACTATGTCTGTGCCGACGATACGCACGGCACGCCTATCATGCTGCGTGCCGAGAAAGAGGGCATCACGCCAGAGGAATTGATTGCGCGCGTGCACACCGAGCACAGCAATGATTTTGCCGATTTCCTGGTGGAGTTCGACAATTATTACTCCACTAACTCCGAGGAGAACCGCGAGCTGGCGAGCAGTATCTATACCTCGCTAAAAGCGAACGGCAAGATCGCCACCAAGACCATCGAGCAGTTTTACGACCCGGTCAAAAGCATGTTCCTGCCGGATCGCTTCATCAAGGGCGAATGCCCGAAATGCCATGCCAAAGACCAGTACGGCGACTCCTGCGAGGTCTGCGGCTCGACCTATAACCCGACGGAACTCATCAATCCGTACTCTGCAGTCTCCGGCGCTGTGCCGGTACGCAAGGAAACCGAGCATTACTTCTTCAAGTTGTCGGAATGTGCGGAATTCCTGAAAGCCTGGACGCGTTCCGGCACCCTGCAACCCGAAGCCGCTAATAAGATGAACGAGTGGCTGGGTGATGACAGCGACAACAAACTCTCGGACTGGGATATCTCGCGCGACGCACCGTATTTCGGCTTCGAAATCCCCGATGCGCCCGGCAAGTACTTCTATGTCTGGCTGGATGCCCCTATCGGCTACATGGCCAGTTTCAAGAACCTGTGCGCAAAAAGCCAGCAAGCCGGTAATCAGGAGCAGGCGCTGGATTTCGACGAATACTGGAAGGCGGATTCCACCACTGAGCTTTACCATTTCATCGGCAAGGACATCCTCTACTTCCATGCCTTGTTCTGGCCCGCCACGCTTGAGTATTCCGGCTACCGTAAGCCCACCCAGATCTTCGCGCATGGCTTCCTGACCGTGAACGGCGAGAAGATGTCCAAGTCGCGGGGCACGTTCGTCACTGCACGCAGCTTCCTGGAGCATGTGAAAAATCCAGAATACCTGCGCTATTACTATGCCGCCAAGATCAACGGCACCATGGAGGATATCGACCTCAACCTGGAAGATTTCGTCGCGCGCGTCAATAGCGATTTGATTGGCAAGTACATCAATATCGCCAGCCGCTGTGCCGGATTCGTCAGCAAGCGTTTTGCAGGCAGGCTGACCGATATCGCCATCAGCAATGAAAAGCTGGATGCCTACCTGGCGCTGATCTCGCAGAACAACAAGGCGCATCATGGCCAGGAGTATGAAACCTCGAAGGAAATCCTTTCGCAAGTGCTGCTGCTAATACGTAATTATTCTGAAGCCATCCGCACCGACTACGAAGCCTTGAATTACGGCAAAGCCATACGCCAGATCATGGCCGCCGCCGATGCAGCGAATATCTTCGTCAACGAGTGCAAGCCCTGGGAACTGTCCAAACTGGATAACCCGCTGGCCGTTGAAGTATTGCAGTGGGTCTGCAGCCTTAGCCTGGAAATATTCAGGTTGCTGACCCTGTACCTCAAGCCAGTATTGCCGGAACTGGCGAAGAATGTCGAAAGCTTCCTCAATGTTGCACCGCTGCAATGGAACGATGTGGCTGCCTCGTTATCCGGCAGCAGCGTTATTTCCACGTATCAGCACCTGATGACCCGTATTGATCCAAAACTGATTGAAGCCATGACAGACGCCAATAAAGAAAACCTGCAAGTGACCATCCAGGCTGCACCTGCAGTTGCAACAGCGGTGGAGAAGCCTGAAACCGATGCCAGCTATATCGGTATAGACGATTTCACCAAGATCGACCTGCGCATCGCGCGCATTGTCACTGCCGACCACGTGGAAGGTGCGGAGAAATTGCTCAAGCTTATGCTGGATATCGGTGAGGCTGCCCCGAGGCAGGTATTCGCCGGCATCAAGTCCGCCTACGACCCTGCTACTTTGGTAGGACGCCTGACGGTCATGGTCGCCAACCTTGCCCCGCGCAAGATGAAGTTCGGCATGAGCGAAGGCATGGTCTTGGCAGCGAGTGATGAAAGCGGCGGCCCGTTCATTATGTCGCCTGATGCCGGCGCACAGCCTGGTATGCGCGTAAAGTAAACAAGCTTCGATTCCAATTGCACATAAACAAAAAGCGCCACAGGCGCTTTTTGTTTATGTGGCTTTTAATAAGGATCAAACAGTAAGTCAGTCGATCTTTTACTGATCCTTACTTCAACCTTAATTGGCTTTTTTGCCTGGGGTGGATGCAGTTTTTGTTTTCTCTGCCGTGGCAGTTTCAGCAATGGTTTTTCCAGAAACAGTGATGCTGGACTTGAGTTTAGCCGTGCTTTTGTCGCCAAATCCAGGCACGTTGTTTAAATCGTCTGCCGTCTTGAACGGCCCGTTCTTGGTCCGATAGTCGATGATCGCTTTTGCTTTCGATGGACCTACACCCTTCAAAGACTGTAGCTCTTCCTTGGTAGCGGTGTTGATATTGACCGCAGCGAACGTGTTAAAGGAAAGTGTAATTAAAGCGAGTAAAACGAAAAGTAACTTCTTCATTTGTTTCCCCTTGAGTAAATAAAGTGATACGCCTTGGGCGTCATCAAATAATATCAAAGGTTTTAAATGAATACTATAGTCTTCGTTCGTAACTCAATACGATATAAATCATCGATAGATGAATGCTTATGAAATTTCCCTGTGTATGCTCTCCAAGGCAGCCAGCGGGTCTGCTGCCTGGGTGATGGGTCTTCCGATCACCAGGTAATTCGCACCGAAACTCAAGGCAAGGGCAGGGGTGATAACGCGGCTCTGGTCGTTTGAATCCACATTCGCCGGGCGAATCCCAGGCGTAACCAGTAAAAACTCCTGGCCCAATGCATTGCGCAGTTCTATGGCCTCCATTGCAGAGCATACGAGGCCATCCAACCCTGATTGCTGGGCGAGCCTGGCAAGATTGATCACCTGGTCCTGCAATTTTCCGGGAACGCCTATCTCATTCAGTGCTAGCTGGTCCATGCTGGTCAATACGCTTACCGCGATGAGCAATGGGGTATGGCCGGATTTATCCACGCCGGTTTTTGCCGCTTCCATCATGGCTCTCCCGCCGGATGCATGCACGTTGAGCATCCATACTCCAAGGCGGCTGGCGGCTTCACAAGCTTTCGCCACGGTAGTGGGAATGTCGTGGAATTTAAGGTCGAGGAATACCCCGAAGCCTTTCTTGATCAGTGTTTCTAGGATGGTCGGACCAGTTGCCGTAAACAATTCTTTGCCTACTTTGACCCGGCATATGGCCGGATTCAATTGCTCAGCCAGCCTCAATGCACTTGCAGCATCCGCGTAATCAAGTGCGACAATGATTTTTGGATCATGTGGAGATGGCAGTAGTGGGCTGGTATTCACTGCGGTACTCATTATGCTGTTGCCTCTTTAGGCTCGGGCGAGATGGATTCCCACGCATTGCAGGCAGGGCATTGCCAGTGGAAGTTGCGCGCCTTGAAGCCGCATTGGCTGCACACATGGGCATTGCGATTGCCGATAGCATTGCGCACAGTCACCTGCATCAGTGTGTTGTCTGTGGCATTTTCATCTGCCGCATTAGTGCGTGCCTTGAGCAGATGTTCCAGCGTCTGCAGGCTGGGTTTTCTTTCAAGCTCATTGCGGGCCAGTCTGGCAGCGCTTTCGGGGCCTTCTTCACTGAGTGTGATTTCATAGACTACACTTAGCAGGGAAGACAGTTTATAGGTCTGGAAATAGTAATTGACCAGCTCAATGCCCTCCGGCATTTTTTCAAGGGCACGATAGGCCGTCAGTAGCTTATTCGCCACCAGGCCAAGGTATTCCGGTTGCTGAAATTCGACACGCTTCCAGAAGGAGATAGCCATCTTGTGCGCACCGGTACTGGTTTCCATATCGCCCAGCATGATATTGGCACGTACGCAGTTTTTGTTGGCATCCAGTGCCGTTTCCAGCTCATGACGCGCAGTGTGCGTGTCATTTTCCAGGATGGATTTCATCGCCATCTCGCAGTAGAACTGCGCAATCTCTTTGCGGAAGGTGACGCCGGAAATGCGCTCCAGTTCGGTGGCGCTCTTGATGGCACGTTCCCATTCGCGCTCGCGTATGTAGATTTCAAGCAGGGCGCGTAACGCCGGTTGCTGGTAGCGGCTGTCG
>JAZKEL010000172.1:0-8199 GCA_040387075.1 Pseudomonadota bacterium | reverse complement strand
GTCCAGCGAACTGAAGAGCTCTTCCGCCCGGTCGAATAAGCCGGCCTTCAGGTAATCCTGTGCCAGTTCGGCTTTTACTGCCTGTCGTTGTGCCGTCGGCAGTTCCTTACGATCCAGCAGGCTTAAATGCAGGTTGATCGCCCGGTCCACTTCGCCGCTACGGCGGAACAGGCTGCCCAGGGCAAAATGCAGTTCCAGCGATTCTGCGTTGGCCTGCACAGCTTCTATAAACGCTTCGATGGCCTTGTCGTGCTGGTCTGTGATTAAGAAGTTAAGGCCTTTGAAATAAGCTGCAGGCAGGTTGCTGGATTCCGATAATAGCTGGTTGATATCGACCCGTGCCGCCACCCAGCCCAGCGTAAAGAAGAGCGGAAGGGCAAGTAGCCACCAGTATTCAAATTCCATCATGCCGTGAAATTCTTATGTTGTTCTGTCATATAGTTCATGGTCATGGCAATACAGCCTTACTCATTCGGTTTAAGTGTCTTTATTTCGCGCTTTACTGCCAGCAATTCACGTCGTTGCTTGATGACCCAGGGCAGGCATACGACCAGGCCGGTAATGATCCCGAGCAATAGTGTAATCAGCAGCATCAGCGACAATGGCGCCTGCCAGGCGTATCCAAGGTAGTAATGCAGGACAACGAGCGATGTATTTTTTAAAGCCAGGCCGAGCAAGAGGATGAATAGTGAAGCGCCTAATACTATGTAAATAAATCGCATACTGTATTTTACCTAAGCGCCCGTTTTTTACCTAGCGGGCATGCGTGCTCAGGCAAGGTATAAAAAAACGGCAGCATCTTTTAGGATGCTGCCGTTTCGTATCAATCATCAACTAGTACTTGATCGTTATCGTTAGCCTATCAATGGCTATTTAATAAGATCGACCCGCTCGCGCAATTCCTTGCCTGCCTTGAAGTGCGGTACGTGCTTTTCAGGCACTTGCACCTTGGAGCCTGTCTTCGGGTTACGGCCGAGGCGCGGGGGACGGTAGTTAAGACTGAAACTCCCGAATCCGCGGATCTCGATACGTTCGCCTGTCGACAGGTTATCCGACATGGAGTCCAGGATAGCCTTCACTGAAAGCTCGGCATCCTTGACCACCAATTGCGGAAAACGCGCAGCGAGGTTAGCGATTAGCTCTGATTTTGTCATGCCGAATCGCCTTATTCGTTGTTTTTGCTGTCAAGTTTTGCTTTAAGCAGTGCGCCCAGGCTGGTAGTACCGGCAGTGCCGGAGTTGTCAATGCTCAGCTTCTGCATGGCATCCGCTTCTTCGGCAATGTCCTTGGCCTTGATGGACAGGGTAATTGCGCGAGTCTTGCGGTCAACGTTCGTGATGCGGGCTTCGATTTCCTGGCCTTCTTTCAGGACTGAAGCAACGTCGGTCACTTTTTCCTTGGAGATGTCAGAAGCACGCAGGTAGCCTTCAACTTCGCCGTCCAGGGTAATGACTGCACCCTTTTCTTCGATCGTCTTCACGATACCCTTAACGATTGCACCCTTGTCGTTCACTGTGGTGTAAGCGCCGAATGGATCGTTATCCATTTGCTTAACGCCCAGGGAAATGCGTTCTTTCTCGACATCGATGCTGAGTACCAGGGCAGAGATTTCGTCACCCTTCTTGAAGTTGCGTATCGCTTCTTCGCCAGTCTGGTTCCATGACAGGTCAGACAGGTGGACCAGGCCGTCGATACCGCCTGGCAAGCCGATGAATACGCCGAAGTCAGTGATGGACTTGATCTGGCCGCTGACTTTGTCGCCCTTCTTGTGGCTGGCAGCGAATTCGTCCCAAGGATTAGCCTGGCATTGCTTCATGCCCAGCGACAGGCGACGACGGTCTTCGTCGATCTCCAGGATCATGACTTCTACTTCGTCACCCAGTTGGGCGATCTTGGCAGGGTGTACGTTCTTGTTGGTCCAGTCCATTTCGGAAACGTGCACCAGGCCTTCAATGCCCGGCTCGATTTCAACGAATGCGCCGTAGTCGGTCAGGTTGGACACCTTGCCGAACAGGCGTGTGCTGACTGGATAGCGGCGTGTCAATGCAACCCATGGGTCGTCGCCCAGTTGCTTGATGCCGAGTGAAACACGGTTTTTCTCTTGATCGAACTTCAGGATCTTGGCTTCAACTTCTTCACCAACAGTCAACACCTCAGATGGGTGCTTGACGCGGCGCCATGCCAGGTCGGTGATGTGCAGCAGGCCGTCGATACCGCCCAGGTCCACGAATGCGCCGTAGTCGGTGATGTTCTTGACGATACCCTTGACGACTGCGCCTTCTTTCAGTGAGCCCATCAAGGCTTCGCGGTCAGCACCCATGCTCTCTTCGAGCACTGCACGGCGTGAAACCACGACGTTGTTACGCTTGCGATCCAGCTTGATAACCTTGAAATCCCATTCCTTGTTTTCGAATGGTGTCGTGTCTTTTACAGGACGCAGGTCAACCAGCGAACCCGGCAGGAAGGCACGGATGCCGTTAACCATAACGGTCAGGCCACCCTTAACGCGGCCATTGACCTGGCCCTTGATGATGCGGGCTTCATTCATTGCCTCTTCCAGGTCCAGCCATGCAGCCAGGCGTTTCGCTTTTTCACGGGACAGCTTGGTAGAACCGTAGCCATCTTCCAGTGATTCGATGCAGACTTTTACGAAGTCGCCGACGGCAACTTCCATTTCGCCGCGGTCGTTCAGGAATTCGGCAGCATCGATAATGCTCTCGGACTTCAGTCCGGCGTTTACGATCACGTGGTCGGAATCGATGAAGATGACTTCTGCGGTGATTACTTCACCGGAGCGCATTTCCTGGCGTGCCAGGCTTTCCTCGAATAAAGCGGCAAAGCTTTCGTCAAAGGATGAAGGAGTTGAGGTTGAAACGTTAGCCATTAAAAAAGTTACCTAATATAATCCTGCCGTGCAGCAGGGAAATTAAAAAAGCCATGAACCGGTGTAGTTCACGGCGCCTAATCATTACTAAAAAGTACTACGCGGATAAAACGGGTTGATGCTTATCTATTGCTAATACTGTAGTGCTAGTGTTGTTACTGTAATGCTAGTGTTGTTACTGAATGCTCGTGCTGTAGTCCGGATTTGCAGCGCCAATCACTGAGTCTGTGCCACCATTTCCAGGGCTTTAGCGATGCTCTGCTCTATAGATAGCTGGCTGGTCTCAAGCAATTTGGCGTCCTGGGCCTGTTGCAATGGGGCAGCTGAACGCTGCTGGTCCCGTGCATCACGCGCTTGCAAATCTTTCAGGATGTCGTGCAGATTAGCATGGATTCCTTTTGACATCAACTGCTTATATCGGCGTTCCGCACGAATCTCGACACTCGCGGTCAGGTAGATTTTAGTGCCGGCATCCGGGAAAATCACGGTAGCCATATCCCGTCCATCCGCAACCAGCCCTGGCGCCCGGCGGAAGCTATGTTGCAGGCCAAGCAGTGCGCGCCTCACGGCAGGGTGCACTGCCACTTCGGAAGCGCCGCGGCTCATTTCTTCAGTGCGCACACCTTCGCTGACATCGTTGCCATTGAGCAATATCCTGTCCTGCTGGAATTCGATGATTAACTGTTCGGCCATTGCAGCCAGCGCATCTTCGTCGTTCCAGGCAATGCCGTGTTGCTTTGCACCCAATGCCACGATGCGGTACAGCGCGCCGGAGTCAAGATAGTGGAATCCCAATGTCTCGGCCACCCGTTGGGCAACCGTGCCCTTGCCGGAAGCGGAGGGGCCGTCAATCGCGATGACCGGGATGAAGGAAATTTTTGCCTGTGTGGTCATGCTGCTATCCGTACGATGCCCTGGAACTGCTTGAAATAATCCGGGAACGTCTTGGCGACACAGCCGGGTTCGTTGATCGTCACCGGGACACCGCCCAGGCTTGCCAGTGAGAAACACATGGCCATGCGGTGATCGTCGTAGGTGTCGATGGCTACGCCTGGCGTCAACACAGCAGGCGGCGTGATACTTATATAGTCCGCCCTTTCTTCCACCGTGGCTCCCAGCTTGCGCAGTTCATTACTCATGGCGCTCAGCCGGTCGGTTTCCTTCACGCGCCAGCTGGCGATGTTGCGTAATGTGGTCTTGCCGTCCGCGAATAAAGCAGCCACCGCAAGCGTCATGGCGGCGTCGGGAATGTGGTTGCAATCCATGTCCAGCGCTATAAGTTTCTCGTCAGCAGGACGGCTCGCCTCGATCCAGTTATCGCCCCAGCTGATCGTTGCGCCCATCCGGCTAAGTGCTTCTGAGAACAGGATATCGCCCTGGATGCTGTCTTTGCTAACGCCTTCTACGCGCACCGGCCCGCCGCCGATAGCGCCGGCCGCCAGGAAATAAGAGGCAGAAGACGCATCGCCTTCCACAAAAATACTGCCTGGGCTCTGGTAAGCGCTATTGGCGGGGATGGTGAAACGCTGCCATCCATCGCGAGCTACCGTAACGCCGAAGCGTTGCATCAGCTTAAGGGTGATTTCGATATAGGGTTTTGAGATCAGTTCGCCGACCACTTCAATGTGGAATTCCTGGCCGGTTAGCGGCAATGCCATCAGCAGGGCCGTAAGGAACTGGCTGGAAACATCGCCTCGTATCTTGATTGCCTCGCTATTGCGGATGGCTGCCGGCGATAACGTTAAAGGCGGATACCCTTCGTTCGCAAGATATTCGATCTCGGCACCTGCCTGCCTAAGTGCGTCCACCAGGTCGCCTATCGGCCGTTCGTGCATGCGGGCTATGCCGCTGAGCGTATAACTGCCCTGCGATAGTGCAAGTGCCGCTGTCAGCGGGCGGAAAGCAGTACCGGCATTGCCGAGGAACAGGTCAGCACTTTTCACGGCGAATGCGCCGTTCGTGCCTGTCACACGCCAATCATGCGTACCGGTTTTTTGCAGGTCTACGCCCAGCGTCTGCAATGCTTCCAGCATGCGATCCGTATCGTCTGACTGCAGCACGTCGCGAATCTCGGTAGTGCCGTGCGATAGTGCGGCCAGCAGCAACACGCGGTTTGAAATGCTCTTGGAGCCGGGTAGCTTGATGTTGCCGCTGGCGTTCAGCGCTGCCGGTAAGGTGAGGGTTTCCATCTGGGTTGATTCTGTCAAAGTTTTAGGATTATGATCAAGGCTTAGGGTCAAGGTTGTTCTAGCTTAGGTACTGCAGCCTGGCCATGCGCCCAGTTATTACGTGCCTGGCGTGCTCGTTCGAACAGTGCCTGAAGACTGTCGCCGTCCTTAGTCTCCAGCAATTGACGCAAATGGCCGAGCTCTGCCTGGTAAGCATCCAGTTCCTGCAGCAGGGCCGGGCGATTCGCCAGGCTGATGTCCCGCCACATTTCTGGTGAACTGCCCGCGATCCGCGTGAAATCGCGAAAGCCACTGGCGGCAAAATCGAATAGCTGGGCTGCATTCGGGCGGCGGGCCAAGTCGTCCACCAGTGCAAACGCCAGCAAGTGGGGCAAATGACTGACCGCTGCGAATATGCCGTCATGCTGCTCGCCGCTCATGGTATTGATGCGTGCACCGGTGCGTTCCCATAACTCGCTGACAGTGCTCAGGGCTTGCGGGCTGGTGATGTCCAAAGGGGTCAGTACCACATTCTTGCCATCGAACAGGTCTGCCCTGGCAGCGCTAACCCCGCTTTTCTCCGCGCCTGCAATCGGGTGGCCGGGCACGAACTGGCGGGCGTTTTCGCCCAGCAATGTGCGCGCATGTTCAATCACGTCGCACTTGGTGCTGCCGACATCCGTGACTACGGTCTCTGCTTCAAGATGGGGTGCAATGGAGGTAAGCAGGGACGCGGTCTGGGCGACGGGAGCAGCCAGCAATACGATATCGGCATGTTGCAGTGCGGCAGCCGCGCTGGTTTCAGCCTGGTCGATAACGCCCATGTCCAGTGCGGCCTGCAGGCTTTCGCCAGCACGTCCGACGCCCACGATCTTAACCGCAGGGTGATTGCGTTTCAGCGCAAGGGCAACGGAGCCCCCGATGAGGCCAACGCCGAAGATGACAATTTTATTCAAGGCAGGAGAGTCAGGGTAAGCAAAAGCAGGATTGTAGCATGCGCAAAACGCCAGTTTGCCTTTGCTATCAACCGCTAATTTGCTTTAGCACTATCTTGTTTTGGAGTTATCTTGTTTACGGCCAGATAGGACGTACTGGAATTATCGAATGCAAGAGCGGCATTTTAATGCAGGGCTCAATCCACATTAAAACGCCGATTGCATGGAGATGACATTGAATAAGAATGAATGCTATGCAATTAGTTCAAATTATTCTTCTATTCGCAGGGGTTGCCACTCGCCGTCGATGAGCGCCTCTTGCGGCATGAAGTTCTGTTTATAGGTCATCTTCCTGCTTTCCCTGATCCAGTAACCAAGATACAGGTAGGGCAGGTTCAGGCTGCGGCAATGCTCTGCCAGCCACAGGATATTGTAGGTACCGTAACTGCTGGATTTGTCTTTCGTGTCGTAGAAGGTATAGACCGCCGAAACGCCGTCCTGCACCACATCAATCACGCTGACCATTTTAAGTACGCCCTGCAGGCGGAACTCCACCAGCATGCTTTCCACATTGCTCTGCACTAGGAAATTACGGTATTGTTCGGCGGTTTCCTTATCTGCGGAAGGATTGTCTGCACCCTTTTCTGTGTTTTGGTGGCGTGCGGCCTGGTAGGCGGTGTAAAGCTTGAAGTGCTCTTCGGAAAACCCAAGCGGGGTGATGGTGGTCACCAGTTCCTGATGGCGTTTGTAAGCGCGTTTCTGGCTACGGCTGGGAATGAATGTCGCGATGGGCAGGCGCACTGGGATGCATGCATTGCAATTCTCGCAATGCGGCCGGTAGGTGAACTTGCCGCTGCGGCGGAAGCCCAACTGTATAAGCCCGCTATAGGTATCTGTCGTGATGAGGTGATGCGGCGCTGCGATGAGCGATTGCGCCATGCGGCCGTCTATATAGCCGCAGGCGTATGCCGTGGTGGCATAGAACTGCAGTTTATGTAGCGACGGATCACTTGGCAGTGTCATAACGTACTCTTCATCTTCCCAAATTCAGCATTTGTTAACGTTTATTCTTGATCCAAGTTTACCAATTCCGACAGGCGTAAGGCGAATTCCCTGCGCGGAATCTCACGCGCGCCGAAGGAGGCAAGGTGGCTGGTTCTCATCTGGCAGTCGATTAGCCCGAAACCCTGCGCCTGAAGATGCCGTACACAATGCACGAAGGCAATCTTGGAGGCGTCGGTCACGTGGTGGAACATGGATTCCCCGTAGAACATCTTGCCGATCGCCACGCCATACAGTCCGCCGACCAGCTCGCCATGCATCCAGGTCTCAACACTATGAGCGTAACCCAGGCGATGGAGTTCAGTGTACCCCTGCACGATTTCATCGCTAATCCATGTGTCGTTGCTGCTAGTCCCGTCCGGCTTGGCGCGCAGGGTCTTGCCGCATTCCCGTATCACTTGCCCGAATGCCGTATCCATGCGCACTTCATAATCGTCTTTCTTTAAACGCTTGGCGAGGGACCTGGATATTTTCAACTCCTGTGGAAACAGCACCATGCGCGGATCCGGACTCCACCACAACACAGGTTCGCCTTCGCTGAACCACGGGAATATACCCAGACGATAGGCTTGCAGAAGCCGTTGCGCTGACAGGGTATCGCCTATCGCTAGCAGGCCGTTCGGCTCTTGCAGGGCATGCTCCAGCGGAGGGAAGGGCGTTCCGGCATCCAGTGCCAATACCGGTCCGCCGGGCAGATGGTAATAACTATAGGTCATCTGTGCTTGGAACGACTATACCTATGGAGAATCGCGTCGAAATCATGACTGGAATTTAACGTAGCCATGGACTTTTAGCCAATTTTTGTTGCTTTGCATTTTGGTGCACTCACAAACGGTAACAATTTGAATGCCATATTCTGCTTCGGAATCAAGCATTTCCATGCAAATACCGGTAGGTGGATACATAGGAAATATGCTAAAATGCCCGGCTAGCGGAGCACGTAATGGATCTCGCAGTGGAAATAGCAAAACCCATCAACTTATACCGCCCGTACTGGGCAAAGCGTTTCGGCACCTCCTCGATGTTACCCATGAGCCGTGCCGAAATGGACGCACTCGGCTGGGATAGCTGCGACATCATCCTGGTCACCGGCGATGCGTATATCGACCACCCTAGCTTCGGCATGGCCCTGGTCGGCCGCCTGCTGGAA
>JAZKEL010000171.1:0-11554 GCA_040387075.1 Pseudomonadota bacterium | reverse complement strand
GGAAAGATTAAGCGCATGAGCATTTTTGACAAGTTTCATTACATCGTGGTTGAAGGTCCGATCGGCAGCGGCAAGACCACGCTTGCGCGCAAGCTGGCGGATCGCTATTCCGTCAACCTGCTGCTGGAAAACGCCGAGGCCAATCCTTTCCTGCCGCGCTTCTACCAGGATGCGCCGCGCTACTCACTGCCTACCCAGCTGTTTTTCCTGTTCCAGCGCAGCAACCAGATCCGCGACCTGAGCCAGCGCGACATGTTTTCGCAGGCCACTATCGCCGATTTCTTCCTGGAAAAAGACCCGCTGTTCGCACGCCTGAACCTGGACGACGAAGAGCTGGCCCTGTACCTGCAGATTTACCAGCACCTCCAGTTGCGCGTGTCGCCGCCGGACCTGGTGATCTACCTGCAAACGCCAGTGGATGCGCTGGTAGAGCGTGTGGAGCAGCGCAACGTCAGTTACGAACAGGACATTCCCCGCGAATACCTGGCCAGGCTGTCGGACGCCTACAGCGAGTTCTTCCACCAGTACACAGCGTCGCCCCTGCTCATCGTCAACAATGAAAACCTGGATATCGCCAAGGCGGACGACGACGCCAAAAATGACGAGGCGCTGGACCTGCTGGTTGAGCGCATCATGCAGATGCGCAGCAGCCGTGAATTCTTCAACCCCAACCTGGAGTAAGGTATGAACCTGCACACACTCCAGCAGATGGCGGAACGCAATGAAAAGATCGCGGCACTCACCTGCTACGACGCCAGTTTTGCCGCGCTATGCGAGCAGGCAGGCGTCGATATCCTGCTGGTGGGCGACTCCCTGGGCATGGTGCTGCAGGGCGGCAATAACACGCTGGCGGTGACCCTGCATGAAATGCAATACCACACGCGCTGCGTGGCGAAGGGCGCCAAGTCTGCCTACATCATTGCCGACATGCCCTTCGGCAGCTACCAGCAATCGCCGGAACAGGCCTTCCGCAATGCCACCAGGCTGATGTCCGCAGGGGCGCACATGGTGAAACTGGAGGGCGGCGACGTCATGCTGGAAACCGTCGAATTCCTGGTGCAGCGCGGCATCCCCGTCTGCGCGCACCTCGGCTTCACGCCGCAATCGGTCAACCAACTAGGCGGTTACCGCGTGCAAGGCAGGGGCGAAGAAGATGCCAGACAACTGCTAGCCGATGCCGAAGCCCTGCAGGATGCCGGTGCCAGCCTGCTGGTGCTGGAAATGATACCTGCTGCGCTGGCAGGACGGGTAACCGCTGCCCTCCGCATTCCGACCATCGGTGTCGGTGCCGGCATTGCGTGCGATGGGCAGGTGCTTGTGCTGCAGGATCTACTGGGCATATTCGCCGGTAGATCGCCGCGCTTTGCCAAAAACTTCATGCAGGGGGCGGCCAGCATCCAGGACGCGGTGGCCGCTTATGTACTATCCGTAAAGGACTCCAGCTTCCCTGCGGCTGAGCATAGTTTCTGATGGAAATCATTGAATCTGTCGCTGCGCTCAGGGAGCGCCTCAGTAGTGAACTATCCATCTGCCTGGTGACCACCATGGGCAACCTGCATGCCGGTCATATCCACCTGGTCGAACTTGCCCGCCAGCATGGGCAATGCGTAGTGGTCAGTATTTTTGTCAATCCTTTGCAATTCGGGCCAAATGAAGACCTGGCCAGTTACCCCCGAACCCCGGCGGAAGATTTCGCCAAGCTCGAAGCCGCCGGTGCCGATATCGTATTCACACCCACCGTGGATGAAATGTACCCGACGCCGCAGACCATGATGGTCACGCCGCCGCCCATCGCCAGCGAGCTATGCGGCGCATCCCGCCCCGGGCATTTTGACGGGGTAGCGACCGTGGTGCTTAAACTGTTCAACATCGTACTATTCAACAAAACCCAGCCGCAAGCGGCGATATTCGGCAAGAAAGACTTCCAGCAGCTATTCATCGTCAGGGAATTAGTCAGCCAGTTCAACCTGCCTATCCACATTATCGCGGGCGACACGGTGCGTGAAGCGGACGGCCTGGCGATGAGCTCGCGCAACGGTTACCTGGATGCGGCACAAAGGCTGGAAGCGCCGCGTTTACAGAAGACATTGCAGCTTGTCGTAGACGCTGCAAAAAAAACACGCGGCGACTATGTGGGCATCGAGGCACAAACCGCGCAGTTCCTCACCCAGCTGGGCTGGGGTGTCGAATACATTTCCATACGCTCGGCGAACACCCTGCTGCCGGCAACGGCAGGGGATACTGCGCTTATCGTGTTGGCTGCCGCCAGGCAAGGCCGTACGCGGCTCATTGATAATATTGAGTTTAATCTGGATTAGCCGTCGATCATCCGAGCAGGCGCTTTTTTGCCCTGGCAGGACTTAGCGTCTATAATGTGCCTGATTTCCCCCACCTTCTACATTAATTCACAGGACACCCATGCAAAGAACCATGCTCAAATCCAAGCTTCACCGCGTGCGCGTAACGCATTCAGAGCTGGACTATGAGGGATCCTGTGCCATTGACGAGACATTGCTGGAAGCCGCCGATATCCGCGAGTACCAGCAGATCGATATCTACAACGTCAATAACGGCGAGCGTTTCAGCACCTATGCCATACGCGCGCAACGCAACTCCGGCATCATCTCGGTCAACGGCGCTGCGGCACGCAAAGCCCATCCTGGCGACTTGCTGATCATCGCCACGTATGCCGCGTATAACGAGATCGAGCTGGAAAAATTCAAGCCGCAACTCATTTACGTCAATGCCGGCAACCAGATGGTGGACCAGCGTCGCGATATCCCCGTCCAGGCAGCCTGACCGCCTTGCACTCAAGAGCATTCGATACCGCCATACCATTATTGGCAACACCAACCAGTCACTACAGCGTCTCCTCAAGGAATCCATGGAATTAGAAGCAATGAAACAGGCCGTCGTTGACGCGCTGGAAGATATTAAGGGCTACGACATCGCGGTGATGGACGTGCGCAAACTGACCTCGATGGCCAGCTACATGATCGTTGCCAATGCCACGTCGACCCGCCAGACCAAGGCGATGGCTAACAATGTGCGCGAAAAGCTGAAGGAGCTGGGCGCTGAAGTGCGCGGTACCGAAGGCGAGAAAGAAGGCGAATGGGTGCTGGTCGACCTGGGCGACATCATCGTCCACATCATGCTGCCGGCAACACGCGCTTATTACAACCTCGAGCAATTGTGGGGTGCCGCCGAAGGCCACCGCCATGTCAACAGCAACTCCACCCTGAGCTAAGCATCTAGACGCGCCGGCACGCCGTGAAACTGCGCATCATATCCGTAGGCCACAAAATGCCGGGCTGGGTTGAAACAGCATGCGCAGAATACCTCAAACGCATGCCGCGCGAAGCCACGGTCGAGATCCTCGAAATCAAGCCCGATAAACGCGCGCAGGGCAAAAACTCCGCCACCGTACAGGAAGCTGAAGCCAAGCGCATTATCGAAGCCTGCGGGCGGGATTACCTGATCGCACTGGATGAGCGCGGCGCCGAGGTCACGACCCTGCAACTCGCCGAACGCATGGAGTCCTGGCTGGGCAATGGTCGCGATGTCGCATTGGTGATCGGCGGGGCCGATGGACTGCATGCGGACATCAAGTCGCGCGCCGACTGGCTATGGAGCTTATCCAGACTGACCTTGCCGCACGGCATGGTGCGTGTATTGCTGGCTGAGCAACTTTACCGGGCCTGGACAGTCATCAATAACCATCCCTACCATAGAGAATAGGCAACCGGCTGCCGCCACTATGCAAACCCTTCCCCAGCAATACGCAAAATCCCTGGTATGGTTTCGCCGCGACCTGCGTGATTACGACCATGCAGCGCTTTATCATGCGCTAAAGGCGTCAAGCGAAGTATATTGTGCCTTCGTATTCGACACTGAAATCCTCGACCAGCTGGCGGATAAGCAGGACAGGCGCGTTGAGTTCATTTACGAAAGCATCCGTGAACTGAAAGACGCGCTGGTGAGCCAGGGCGGCGATCTGATCGTGTGCCATGGCCATGGCGGCGAAGAGATAGTCAAACTGGCCAAGTTGTTAAAGGTGGAAGCCGTTTATAGCAATCGCGACTATGAGCCCGCTGCTATCGAACGGGATGCGCAAGTTGCCGACAATCTCGCGAAACTGGACATCGAATTTCTGCAGTACAAAGACCAGGTATTGTTCGAACAGGATGAAGTGCTCACTCAGCAAGGCAAGCCGTATGGCGTATTCACCCCATACAAAAATGCGCACCTCAAAAAACTGGACGATTTTTACCTGAAGGCCTACCCGGTCGGCCGTTATATCGAGCATCTTGCCAAGCCTCAAAATGATTCAGGCATGGGCAAAATGCCTACACTGGAATCGATGGGCTTTGAACGTACCAACCTTGCGCAGATGAAGTTGCCCACGGGCATGGCTGGCGGAAAGCAGCTATTCGAGGATTTCACTGACCGCATCGGCCAGTATAAAGATGCGCGCAATTTCCCTGCGGTAAAAGGCCCATCCTACTTATCCGTGCATCTCCGCTTCGGCACGGTATCCATACGGCAGCTCGCCAGAACCGCATGGAACATGGGCGGCAGCGGTGCCGAAACATGGCTTAGCGAACTAATCTGGCGCGACTTCTACTTCCAGATACTGCACCACCATCCGAAACTGGCAGACGGCCGGACGTATAAAACCGAATTCGATGCCCTGCCCTTCCCCAATGACAAAACGCTATTCAAAGCCTGGTGCGAAGGCAGGACCGGCTATCCGTTGATTGATGCCGCCATGCGCCAGATCAACCAGACCGGCTATATGCATAACCGCCTGCGCATGGTGGCCGCCAGCTTCCTGGTAAAAGACCTGCTCATAGACTGGCGCTGGGGAGAGCGCTATTTTGCGGAAAAGCTGATCGATTTCGATTTCAGCGCCAATAACGGCGGATGGCAGTGGGCCGCCTCCACCGGTTGCGATGCACAACCCTGGTTTCGCATATTCAACCCCATCACCCAATCGGAGAAGTTCGACGGTGCCGGTAAATTCATCCGCAAATACGTGCCGGAATTAAAATCCTGTAACGATAAGGAAATCCATGCGCCTTGGCTGATCAAACCAGAACGCCTGAAAGAACTGAACCTGGAAATCGGCAAGGATTACCCCACCCCGCTTGTCGATCATGCGTCCCAGCGTGAGCGAGCACTAGCTTTATACAAAACCGGCAGCTGATCCAGCCTGGTATAACGCTTAAGCCATGTAGCTGGAGGCCTATTTCTTCCGGAGATGACTTCCGACATTCGCCGGCCTGGCTTCATTCCCTTTGCGCGTGACCATTTCATCTTAAGCCGCCCTCAGGCATAGCGCGACTCAAAGCAATCTGCGGGACTAAGAGGCATCTGGATCCCTCATTCCCGAATCGGGAAAACCAGCTTATGTTACATTTATACAACACCCAATTACGGGCGATTCAGGCATGCCCGAATCGCCCGCTAAAACAGTAGACAAGCCATATGCGCTAGGTTAAAGTGGCACCGATATCAACTAGTCTAGCCACTTTTCTAGACCGAATAATTACCTGGGACGATGCATGCGTATCAAAAAAATAACACTGATTTCCGCCTTGCTTATGGCGTCCCTATTGAGCGGCTGTGCATCCCAGGCAAATAGAGATCCGCTTGAAGGCTTCAATCGTGGCGTCTATAAATTCAATGATACTGCCGATAAAGCGGTACTCAAGCCGATCGCGGGTGCTTACAAAGCGGTATTGCCCAGCCCCGTTCGTACAGGCATCAGCAACTTTTTCGGCAACCTGAATACCTTCATCACCACCATTAACGACCTGCTCCAGTTCAAGTTTGATAAAGCCGCGACCGACGCTGGGCGTTTCGTCATCAACACCACATTCGGTATCGGCGGTTTGATCGACTGGGCTTCCATGGACGGCATCGAACAGCGTAACGAAGATTTCGGCCAGACATTGGGCCATTGGGGCGTGGGCTCTGGTGCCTACATCGTATTGCCTCTGTTGGGGCCAAGCACGATACGCGACACAGGCGGCCTGGTCGTGGATACATTCGCCTTCGATCCGCTTAGTTACATAGAAGATCCGGCCACACGCAATTCATTGCGCGCAGTCAAGTACGTGGACAAACGTGCACAATTGCTGCCTGCCAGCGACCTGCTGGACGATGCAGCGCTTGACCCATACGCCTTCATGCGTGACGCTTATTTCCAGCGTCGTGCCAGCCAGATTCAGGATGGCATCGTCCCTGCCGAAATGCTGATGGATGAAGACATGCCGATGGACAGCAACTCGACTACGCCAACTAAATAGAGGCCAACCAAATAAAGCTGCCCTGAAATACTTGCCTGGGGACTAAGCCAAGCAATAAAAAAGCCCCAGTCGGGGCTTTTTTATTGCTTACGAGTTACTTTAACCGGCTAGAGACTACTCGCCCGCCACCGTCATTTGCTCGATCAGTATTGAGCCGACCTGTTTAGAGCCCTGCACCAGGACGTCGTTGCCGATAGCGACGATCTGCTTGAACATATCGGCCAGGTTTCCGGCAATGGTGATTTCCTCAACAGGATAGGCAATCACCCCATTTTCCACCCAGAAACCGGCAGCACCGCGCGAGTAATCACCGGTCACCATATTGATGCCGTGCCCGAGCAACTCCGTTACCACCAACCCGGTGCCCATCGTTTTCAGCAAGGCATTGAAGTCTTGATCGCCATGGCTGACCACAAGATTATGGTTACCGCCGGCATTGCCCGTGGTCGTCATGCCCAGCTTACGCGCTGAATAGCTGGAGAGCACATATCCCTGCAATACACCATCCTGCACCAATGTGCGGGACGTTGTAGCAACGCCTTCGTTATCAAAAGGCGCACTCGCCAGGCCGCGTAATAAATGCGGCTGCTCCTGTATGGTTACG
This sequence comes from Pseudomonadota bacterium, assembly GCA_040387075.1. Lineage (GTDB taxonomy): Bacteria > Pseudomonadota > Gammaproteobacteria > Burkholderiales > Methylophilaceae > DATHXC01. Next base: position 4,639 of record JAZKEL010000171.1, on the reverse strand, counting down.
AGCGGTGACAGTACCTGCTTACCCAGGCTATCCAGCAGGAAGGACGATTTACGGTACAGGCTGCCGCCGGAAACGGCGCTAATGAGATGCGAGATGAGGCCCGAAGCCAGCGAGGATTCGAACAATACCGGCACCTGCGCAGTCTTCAGCTTGCGTCCGCCCAGTCGGCGCACGGTGCGCTCACCGGCGATGCGGCCGACGAACTCGGCAGTGTCCAGGTTATCTGCACTGCGTGCGCTGCTGTACCAGTAGTCCCGTTGCATGTTTTCACCGTCTTCGGCGATGACCGAGCAACTAAACCCGTGCCGCGAACTGGCATAACCGCCGGTAAATCCGTGGCTGTTGGCATAGGAAAACAGGCCTTCGTAGGTAGATACCGCAGCGCCTTCTGAATTGGTGATGCGGGCATCGACCGCCTGTGCCGCCGCTTCGCATTCCTTGGCCAGTTCCAGCGCCTCGTCCACGCTGATGTTCCAGGGGTGGTGCAGATCGAGGTCGGGAATATGCTTGGCCATCAGCTTGGCATCCGCCAGGCCGCAGAACTCATCCTTGGCGGTATAGCGCGCGATGTTGCATGCGGCGGTCACCGTATCCTGCAATGCCTTGGCAGATAGATCCGAAGTACTTGCATGGCCCTTCTGCTGGCCGAAATACACCGTGACCGACACCCCTTTATCGCGGTTGTACTCGATGGTTTCGGTCTCGCCCATACGCACCGACACATTCTGCCCGAAGCCGAAGCTGATCTCGGCCTCGGCCGCGCTGGCACCAGCCGCTTTCGCCATGCGCACGACATCTTCTGCCATGGCATTGAGATCGTCGGAGGTATGCGTGAAACCTGATTGAGTACTAGATGCTGAAGATTGAGAAGGGGCAGTCACGAAAAGCTCTTAGTCAAAAACTGTTATCATAACCCACCATGAAACCCAACAAGACACCCAATCAGACAAAAGACGCATTAAACAATCCATACGACGAACTGGAAGCGCTGGAAGACGGCGATGAGCCGGTCAGCAAAACCAAACGCAAAGCCGCTATGGATGAGCTCCAGGACATAGGCGTGACATTAGTCGGCCTGCCCAAGGACAAGCTCAACAAGCTGGATCTACCGGAGATCCTGCTGGATGCCGTCAATGAAGCCAAACGCATCACTGCCAATGGCGCGACTCGTCGCCAGGCGCAATATATCGGCCGCCTGATGCGCAATGTGGACATTGCCCCCATCATCGAGCAACTAGCACGATGGGACGGCAAGAACACCGCAGAGAATGCATATTTCCATCGCCTCGAGAACTGGCGCACCCGCCTGATCGCCGACGAAAATTCGCTGTCTGAATTCCTGGTGGAGTACCCGGGCATCGACACCCAGCAGATACGTACGCTCATCCGTAACGCGCGCCGTGAGGAATCGTTGAACAAGCCGCCCAAAAGCAGCCGTGAGCTGTTCAAATTACTGCGGGAAGTGACAGCGGCTTCGCAACAGGCGTCGGAGTCTGCGGATACCCACCTGGACGAAGAAAGCATCGACCAGGCAAGTAACTGGGATGAGCGCCAGCCATAACCGCAGCTAGTGCGGAGGCGTCGCCGGCGTTTCCAGCATAGCTGCATCCTGCTCAGCCCTGGATAGCTTCCTGGGCGGCAGCAGGAAATCTGCAGGGTGCTGGTTCAGCCGGCTCAATACCGCCTTGATCAATATGCGCCACTGCGCAAAACTCAGCTTGCGTGACTTCATTGCCACGTAAAGCGCCAGGCTGAAACTCACCAGCAGGTTCATCGTCCCGATCAGCAATACGCCAAGACTGGCCATGAGCACCATATGGCCTGTCACGTCGAAATCCAGCCCGACGAATGAAAAACCGACGAACGCCGAGGAAAACGTGATGTGGCGGATGTCGATAGGCAAGCCCAGCAGCACACCGATAGCCGCCATGCCGCCCAGCAGGCAGCCGAAATAGAAATTGCCGGCCAGTGCGCCAAGATTATTTTCGATATAACGCGCAATGCGCGCCAGCCTGGCGGTACCCAGCAGCTTTTGCAGCCAGCCTAAGGCCATCAGTCGTTGCGGGATTTTGTTATAGATGGCGACATTGTCGTGGTAACCGGCAATCAACCCGGAAAGAAACAGGCATACGCCGGCAATGGCGGCATAGAAGGCCGACGCACTGTGGATGGGATCGATGCTGTCCAGCAGCTTGTGGGCTTTGTCTGTATCCACGAAATGCTGCCCGGTCAACGTGAATACCAGCCAGCCGATAAGCATGGCCGTAGGTACCGCCAACAATACGTTACCGAAGATGGCGATGGTCTGGCTGCGCATGGTCTGCGCGATGATGGTCACCAGTTTGTCCAGGTTCTTATGCTTGTCCCTCCCCTTTTCCTTGCCCTGTCCTTCGCTGGCATCGATACTGGCGGCAATGGCGGCGGCTGTCATGGCAGGTTGCTTGGTCGCTACCGTAAAATGCAGCATATGGATCAGCACGAAACCGAGGCCGTAATTCAGGCTGAATAAGATGGCTTCAAGCAGCGGTGCGTAATGCTGGTTGGCCGTGATGATCTTCAACATGGCCATCACACCGATGACCAGGCCGGCGCCCATCGCTGAACGCATCAGCGCAAAGTATTCGCTGCGTGACTCGGTGATGTAGTGCTCGCCGGTACGGCTGGCATTTTCGGTCACTCGCAGCGCCAGGATTTCGACATTGCCGCGCCAGTGCATGCCGATGTCATTCTTATGGCATTCGGCCGATACCAGCGCCTTGAACAGTTCGATAAAACGCGGATGCGCATCTTGCCCTGCCCTTAACTGCTCTATCATGCCCAGCAGTATTTCCAGGCGGCTTATTTGCTGGCTCATGCCCTGCAGCAAAAAGGTCAAGTTGATGCTGGTACCGGTCTGCGAGCTATTGCGACGGATACGGGCGATGATCTGCCTGCACTGGTCGAGCATGACCAGGATATGATTGATGTCGATCTCGTTATCGGCAGGGGCGGCGAGAAAATCCCCCAGTTCCACGTTCTGCACGATGAAGGGCGAGGCATGATCTTCCAGTTCGGGATGATTGCGTATCAGTTCCGGTTGCAGGCCGGAGGCGGACAGCCGGTAAGACAACACCTGCGCCGCATCCAGCAGGCCGCGCTGGCAGGCTGCCAGCAACTCGTCCGGGCCGGTATCGAAGCGCAGCACCTCGAGCAGTTCCAGCCACACGCTATCCGGCACTGCCTGTACCCATTGCTCGTCCGTGCTCTTGGTAAACACCAGCGAAAACAAGTCTTTAAGATAATTCGGGTCAATCGCATCCGGCAGCAGCTTATGGCCGATGCGCCGGCGCATTTCGCTGAAAAACCCGCTGCTCGGCTGTATGCCGGAATCCACATACAGCGAAACGGGTTTGCGGCGCCCGAGCAAATGCAGCAGGGCATTGCGCACCAGGGTGACGTATTGCTCGTTGCGGTTCAGCAGATGGCAAAGCGCCTGCACCGCATGGATGGCATAGGACGACTTGGCCGCACTATTCCTGGCATTGCCTGGCGGGCGGATCTTCTCCACCAGCTCCGCTACCAGCTTGATGGCGTCCTTGTCATTCAGGGGCAGCCTGACGATCGAGCCCTTGATATCCTCGACAACGACCGGCGTTTCTTCCATCGAACGTTGCAGGTATTTCTGTAGTACTTCTTCCATCGTGATTCCGGACATACTTAAAATTGAGTGAGGCGGCTGCTTTGCCGGATATTCGCTGCGTCTGGGCTGGCGCCTTAATTCTTGGCGTTAAGCGTCATGGGCACCGTTTTCAGTTCGCCATCGCGCTCGTAAGTCACGTCCACCGTCTTGCCTGCATACTGCTGCACCACCTTGTTGAGCGATGCCGTGCCGACCAGGTCGACATTGCCTATGCGTTTCAGCAGGTCGCCTTCCTTGAGGCCGGCCTTATCAGCGGGCGAGCCTTCCACGGCTGCAAGAACCACCAGGCCTTCGGCGGGGGTATTCTTGCTGACACCTTTCACGTGCACACCGATGATGGGTGGCGCTATCTTTACCCAATAAGATGCGTAGTACTGGTAGGTCGGGTTATCTGCAACAACCGTAGTTTTATCTTCAGGATTGGATTTTTTCCTCAGCGCCTGCTCACGCAACTGCTGGATTTTCACGCTCACCGGCGTCTCGGCGCTTTGCTTGGTATACAACAGCACCAGGTCGGCCTTAAGCAACTTGGCCTGCTCCAGCGCTTGCTCTGCAGGCACGTCGCCCGCCTCGAAGCTGGAATAGCCCAGCATATCGAACCCCTTTACCAGCATGCGGTTGTTATCCGTATCCTTGTCATTGCCCCGGAACAGCTTGGGGCCGTCAGGATCGGGTTGCAGGGAGATACTGGGCTTGTCGAGGCTAAAGTAGGATTTGATGTACGGATTTTCGCCAGCGGCGGCAGTTGCGCCTGGCATCTCCTCCTTCATCGCTTTATTGCCGGCACAGCCTGCCATCGTGAGGAATACCAGGATTAAGATAGATGACTGCAAGAGTGACCGCATGACGTAGCCTCGTAATTGAACTTGGAAGTTGACCGGATGAACGGCGTTGGCATTGACTCGGTACCGCAGTCAAGCCTGTTTGGGTAATGGTATGATTAAAGCCTAAAACAATTTA
>JAZKEL010000170.1:0-2027 GCA_040387075.1 Pseudomonadota bacterium | reverse complement strand
CGCCTTATGCAGCGCGTGGAAGATAAAGCGATGGATAGCCTGGCCGTCGCGGAAACGCACTTCGGTCTTACTCGGGTGTACGTTGACGTCGACCAGCGCGGGATCCAGCTCCAGGAACAGCACGAACGCCGGGTGGCGGTCATGGTGCAGCACATCCTGGTAGGCCTGGCGGATGGCATGCGCAATCAGCTTGTCACGCACGAAACGGCCGTTGACGTAGACATACTGCGTATCCCTGGCGTGACGTGAGAACGTCGGCTTGGCGGCCATGCCCCACAGGCGCAAGCCGGCAGCAGATTCATCCACGCTGAGAGATTCCGCAGCAAAATCATCTCCCAGTACTTCGCTGAAGCGTTTTTGCGGCTCGGCGATGCCCAGCCGTGAAAGTGCGCGGCCATTGTGCTGCAGCATGAAGGCGATATCCGGCCGCGATAGCGCTACACGACGGAATGCTTCTTCGCAATGCCCGAATTCTGTGCCTTCGGTCTTGAGGAATTTGCGCCGCGCTGGCGTATTGAAATACAGGTCGTTGACTTCGACGATGGTGCCGGCATCAAGCGCGGCGGGTTCGACGGGAGATATCTCGCTGCCGTCCGACGCGATACGCCAGGCATGTTTGTCGGCCTGGTATCGGCTGATGAAACGGGTGCGCGACACCGATGCGATACTTGCAAGCGCCTCGCCACGGAAGCCCAGGCTGGCGACGCTTTCCAGGTCGTCCAGCGTCGCGATCTTGCTGGTGGCATGGCGTGTGAGGGCAAGCGCCAGGTCGTCTTGCGCCACACCTTTGCCATTATCGGCCACACGAAGCTGCTTGACGCCGCCGTTTAGCAACGCGACGGTGATCTCCGTGCTGCCGGCATCCAGGCTGTTTTCCAGCAATTCTTTTAACGCCGACGCGGGCCGCTCCACTACCTCGCCGGCGGCGATCTGGCTGATAAGCTGGTCATTGAGTAAGCGGATGGTCGGCATACGTGGTGGCTGGCGCCTTCTTTATTATTTTAATGGGTGGGTATTGCACAAACAGGTTTGTACTTCGGGGCCCGTCCAATACGTAGCCCATTAATACTTACAGACCGTCGACAAACCTCAGGTTATAGCGTTTGGCGCCGGGAATGACGGAATGTGCGACTTCCACCTCATCTCCTATCTTGGAAGCCAGTAATTCTACCGGGATGACCACAGGCTGCCTGACCATCAGTTCGTCTTCCATGGCAAAGATGGACTGGATCAAGTCGCCCTTGTGGTGGGCTTCCGCTGCGCTGGCATTGCTGAAGCTGGCGAAGATGCTGAGGCAGACATCGCTGAATTTCAGGATGTACCAACTCGGGATCCCAGGTTCTTTCTTTACCTGGGTGATTTTATTCTTCAGGAACTCTTCCAGCTCCTTGGACTTTTCAGGTTTGGCTTCCATACGGATAACGACGGCTTCTTTACTCATGATCACTCCTGGCTTCGATGATGTTCGATGGGGTTGGCATGTGGTACATACCTTTTTCTGCGTTAGCAGGCTAGCATTCGATTCAATGGTATGAATCGATTCAACATTATTCGTTCCCTATTCGTTCCGTGGTTCAGCGTCATATCGCCGCTTACTTGCTGACTTTTTACTCGCTGGCTCCCCTGGTTTTAGCCAGGGCAGGATTCTTGGCGAAGTATTTCTTGATGCCCAACAGGATCGAAGCCGCCAGTTTCTCCTGGTAGGCTTCATTGGTCAGTTTCCTTTCTTCTTCAGGATTGCTGATGAATGCAGTCTCCACCAGGATAGACGGGATATCCGGCGATTTCAGCACAGCAAAACCGGCCTGCTCCACCGAACCTTTGTGCAAGGTATTGATCTCGCCGATATGGCCCAGCACCGCCTTGCCCAGTTTTAGGCTATCGCTGATGGTCGCTGTCTGCGACAGGTCCAGCAAGGTGCGTGCAAGGTTAGGGTCCTTATCGTCAAGGCTGACGCCGCCTATCAAATCGGACTCGTTTTCCTTTTTCGCCAGGTAGCGTGCCGAGGCACTGGTGGCACCACGCTC
>JAZKEL010000169.1:3371-4052 GCA_040387075.1 Pseudomonadota bacterium | reverse complement strand
GGCTATCAAGTACCTGGCGTTCAGATACTTTACGGTAGCTGAAATACACATCCCATTCGTCGCCGATGCGGGTGCCCAGCGTCAGGTTGAAGGTCCGGCCAGGCACGGTGTACAGAGGAAACGCCTGCGTGGGCAACGTGACCCTGCCGGCGATGCGCGAGTAGCCGGCACGCGCGTAAAAATTGTTGTAATACAGGCTATTTTCGAATTCCCATCCATTGCGGACTTCCTTGCCGTCTTGCGATGCAACAGACGCCGGGTTGGCGGCCAGTACTGCCGAGTTGATCAAGTTGCTGGTGTGGATATGAAAGAAGGTCGCTTTGCTATTGAGCTGTACCCGGTTATTGGGCTGGTCGCTATTGAACAGATTGCTATTGAAATAGTTGACCCCAGCCTCGCTATTCTCAGAGCGCTGCGCCTTGTATTCATCATCGCAGGAGGCAGCGACAGGGCAAGGACTGGTGCTGATGGGTACACCTGCGATACGCCCGGCATTGGAAAAGTACTGGTACTCCATGGAAGGGGGACGAAAACCCTGGCCATAATTGGCAAATAAAGTGAGCTGTTTGGGAATAAGATCGTAGGCCAACCCCAGGCTATATGTCCGCTCTTTAAGGTGGATGCTGCTGTCCTGGCCTGCTGCTTCCAGCCCAGCCAGCGTGTCGTCCGTGGCTTTGATGT
>JAZKEL010000169.1:810-3361 GCA_040387075.1 Pseudomonadota bacterium | reverse complement strand
TGATCCTGGCGGAAACCGGGAATGATGCTTAGGCCTTTCCAGTCAAGCCTGGGCTGGATATACGCAGCCCGTGTAGTCTTGATGCCGGAGACTGGGATATAACCTGCAAACACTGCGAGGGATGCCGGATTTTGGAAGTCCAGTGCAACCGTGCGTTTTTGTTCCAAATATTGGTAACCGGTTAGCACACGCAGGCTTAGGTCGCCGGCCTCATAAATCCTGGCAGTATTGGCGATATCGACCGTGGTATTGGCGAATTTATAAATCTCGTAGCGATCTCCACGGCAATTACTGGCAGACACCTCCGCGCTTGAAGCGACGTTATCGCTTCTGCGACGCCTGATGAATCCGTCGCAATAAAAGTTAGCAGAATTGCTCAACGTATTCCTGGGCCAGCCAAAAGGGTTGGTTTCGTCGTTTTCGGTATGGCCTTTTCCGAGGGTGGCTTTCAGGTTGATCCATGGGGTGTCTGGCTTGAACGTGATGTTTTCCGCGATAGTCAGTTCGTCGATAGCCCTCAGCACATACCCGAACTGCGCATTGAATTCGCTGATTGAGTCATAGAGCTGTATGGTTTTGCCCTGCTCGTACTTGACTACCGAGGTAGTCAGTTGCAACGAATCAATCGGGAACAGGCTGAATTTGAGTAGTTGCGACACCGATGCGACTGCGGAGTATTGCAGGTGTTCGCCATCGCCCTGCATGATGTCGTTGGAGTTGCGATTGGTGTAGTTGTAGAGGATATCCACGCGCTCATGTGGCCGGGCATAGGCCAGATAGGATCGCGTGTACTCATCGCTGTTGTTGCCGTAGCCGAACTTTAGCCTGGCACCGACGCTTTGGCCGCGTGCCAATAGATCCGCTGCATCCTTGGTCGTGGCCAGTATGGTGCCGCCCAGCGAACCTGAGCCGCTGGCGATCTGCGGCCCGCGTTGTACTTCGATAGTCTTGATGAGTTCTGGCTCGATGAATGTGCCGCTCATGCGGTATTTCTCGAAATTTTTCTGTACGCCATCCACTTTGACCGCCACATCTTCGTTGTCACTGAATCCGCGGATATTGAATGACATCCCGGTTAGCCGCGGTCCGCCGTCAATGCTGACCCCAGGCACATCGCGCACGGCGTCGAATATGCTGGATGGCTGCGATCTATCTAAATCCTGGCTACTGATAGTGGTGATCGACTGCGTCTTGTTAATGCGCTCGTCCTTGAACCGTTTTTCATTGATTTTTACTTCCGGCAATACCGAGATGTCTTCGGTGCTGGCAGTCTGGGGAATAGCCACTTGTTTGGCCGCAGGCTTTGGGCCAGAAATCGCGCGTGCTTTCGACTGATCCACAACAGTCTCTTTCTCGCTGACAGGCTCTGTTGCTGAAACTGGCTCTGCGCACAAGGTCTGCGGGAGCATGAAAATGCTGGCTGTTGAAGCAAGCAGTAGCTGCGTGGCAAAAAATTTTATCATGATGGTATTTGGTTGGTTGCAAGGTTTGCCATGCCAGGGACTGTGTGCATAGCTTGCGCAGCTATACCAGGTGGGGGTCAATCCATGCATCATGGATAACAATCTCCGCTAAAGCAGTACTGCTTTAGCGGAGTCATTTCCTAAGCGGAAACCTGTCTTCTAATTAATGGGTGTTTTTAGTTCTACGTTTCGCGACGAAGCCCATAAGGCCCAAACCTGCCAACATCATGGCGTAGGTTTCCGGCTCTGGAACCGGTGAGGTCACGAGCGCAGGTGCATTTGCTACCTGCACGGTGGCGACTGCCAGTTGGTCTAGGCTGGTATGGGCAGTCAGGTCGTTCCAACTAAAGTTATACAGGCTGGCGCCTGATACGTTGCTCCACTTGTAATAGAACTCATGCTCTGCATCCACTTGCCCGAATTGCGTACCGTTCTGGAAGAAATACGTCTGCACAGCCGTTGCTGCAACACCATTCAGGTAAGCCGTCGTTGAAGGCGCGAGCCCCAGGGTTGCTGCACGCAGGTATACATCGAAAAAGCTACCGGTGCTGCCTGCCAGGGTCACGCCGTAAGACGTGGGGTTTTCCTGCCAGCTGTAGATGTTGGATGTAGACGTAATGATGGGTGTGCCAGTGGCTGACAGTGTGCCCGCTCCACTGATGTCCGGTGTCGCGTCCCGATACGTATTGCCGGATGAGCTTGTCCATGCGAACTCGTTCCATTCGGCTTGTTGGGTCAGAGTAGAGGTGCCCCAAGGCAAGCTGGTCGAGTCCCATTGATCCATTGCGGCATAGGCTGAAGAGCATAAAGCGGCGTTCAGTGCTAATGCTATGGTCGATAATTTGATTGATAATGACATACTGATACCTTTAAAATGTGCCGTATCCCTTCCCCGTGAAGGCGGTTCAGGCAAATGCTTGCTAATTGTCCACGGCCTCTTGCCGTCGGGTTCGCCAGGAAAGGCGATCTTGCGAACCTGCAGGTTCATGGTCAGGCGATGCTCGCCATGAGCGCTGCAGATTCAGATTAAGTGTTTATGACTGTTTGCGGCGACGTGAGACAAAACCGATCAATCCCAGGCCTGCCAG
>JAZKEL010000169.1:0-800 GCA_040387075.1 Pseudomonadota bacterium | reverse complement strand
GTATCGCTCTGGGTCAGGCGTGCAGCATAGGTCTGGCTGTGCTCTACCACATCAAACGTGATGTTGTACGAAGAAATGTTGGTATAGCTGCTCAAATCCCACTGGAATGCGTACAGGTTGATGAAGATGGGCTCCTCACCGCTAGGCATGGATATAGTGCCGTTCTCTCCTTTGGCACTTAATTCCGCCCAGTCTGAAATCAGCGAAGCGCTGGTATTGTCTGCGAATGTCAGATTCAGCTTGGGTGAGTAATCGATGTTGGTCAGTGCACCTACCTGTAATGCAGAGGCATTGCCATACGCCGTTGTGCCGGCCTGCGTGGGTTGGTAGAAGTCATAACCATTGGCGTTTCCAAGCTCGACCTGGAATACGACACTCGCCAGGTTAGCCACAGGATTTGCTTCGAATACACCCAGGGTGCCGCCCTTAGCGTTGAAGTTATTCGAGAATGAAATGGCATATAGTGCGTCGCCAGCTGGGTAGGGTCCAAAACCGTTACCATTCGATACTTTGTTAAAGCCAGCAGCTGGTCCGCCAGAATTCACTTGTGAAGCGATGGCTTGAGGCCATGCATTAGTGGAATTGAATACCGATGGGTATCCGGTGTTTGCTGCAATCGTAACAGTGTTCCCATCCACCACTTTGGTTTGATTCCTGACGGTCAGGTTATACCAGCCATCGTCTTTCACGGTGCCAGCGAGTGATTTGGCTACCGGGATTGCATCCTGGATACCGGTAGCAGCATAGGCAGCTCCTGCACTCAGGGTAAATGTTGTCAATGCTGCTAATGCTGTCAATAC
>JAZKEL010000168.1:0-14415 GCA_040387075.1 Pseudomonadota bacterium | reverse complement strand
GTTCAGGAATATCAAGATGATCGGCTATAAAGTAATAGAAGCAAGCGAACTGTTTGAGATGATGGCCGACCAGAAAATCCTGCTGGTGGACGTTCGCAACGATGCCGAAGTAGCCACCGGCACCATTCCAGGTGCCATGCATATCCCGCTTTCAATGATCCCCGTGACGTATGAACAATTAAAGACCGATACTGCCGTGGTGTTTTACTGCCACAGCGGAATACGCTCTGCGCAGGCTGCGGCTTACATCGCAAGCAAGGACCATCCGCAGGTGTTCAACCTGCACGGCGGCATATTGGCTTGGGGCCGCGAAGGCTACCCCTTTGAACAAAGGCAGTCTTGACGGTTATGGATACAAGCACACTGGAATTTGATAAGGAACTGGACGCACGCGGGCTGAAATGCCCATTGCCTATCCTGCGTTGTAAAAAAGCGCTGGCTGAGGTTGAAGGCGGTCAAGTACTTAAGATATTGGCAACAGACCCCGGTTCAGCCAAGGATTTCCAGGCATTCTGCAAACAAACCGGGCATGAACTGCTGTCACTGGAACAGGTAGACGATGTATATACGTTCTACATCAGAAAACAGCAGCGTTAGTTTTGCCACCGGACTTTGCTTAGACCTAAGCAAAAAGAAATTTCGAAACGCCGATCACCATACTCAGCAAAATACCGCAGATAAAAATCGAATAGCTAAAATTCAAGTAGCGATATTTTTTCAAATACAGTGACTTGCCCAATTGGTATATGTCCTGCACCATCGCCTTATAAATCGTTTCATCATTCTCGATCAGGCCCATGATCTCAGCTTCAAAATCAGCGCCAGTCATCACCGCGAAATGCCCAAAGAAAAGAGGATTGACCAACTGTTCCTGAGCGGCAGTTTTCTTCTTAAAACTGGGATTCACCGCCACTATGGCAAACAGGCATGAAAGCAAAGCCGTTGCGCAAAGTACCATTAACCAAGCGGGGTGATCGCCTGCCTCGAAACGCCCCATACTGAAGATAATGATACCGATAGAGCCCGCCACAATAATATTGGCCTTTTGATCGGCCAGCGTACTCAACGCTACATGGTGCTGCTGCATAGTACGCAACATGTAAATAGCTGCTGAACTGCTCATCGTTAATTATTTCCCAGTCAATTTATTAAGTTGCAGTGCCAGTTTCTCAAGCGTCGATTTAAAGCTGGTTAGACGCTCCTGCTCTTGCGCCACCACCGCGGCCGGCGCACGTGCAACAAACCCTTCGTTGCCGAGCTTAGCCTGTGCTTTTGCAATCTCACCTTCCAAACGGGCAACTTCCTTGCCCAGACGCTCTTTCTCGGCAGCCACGTCGATCTCGATCTTGAGCATCAGCCTGAAATCGCCGGCCAGTGCCACTGGTGCATCGGCTTCGGGCAATTCGGATACCAGCTCGACATCGGCCAGTTTTGCCAGTGCCTTCAAATACGGTGCATACGCCTGCAAGTTCGCAATATCGCCAGCGGCGATCAAGGGCACGCGTGTAGCAGGGGATATATTCATCTCGCCACGCAAGCTGCGGCATGCATCCACCGCCTGCTTAAGCAGGAATACCCATTCTTCGGATTCCAGGTCGATCTTTTTAGGCTGGGCTTTTGGGTAGGCCTGCAGCATGATGCTGGGGCCGGTGCGATCCGCCATGGGGCCGATGGTCTGCCAGATTTCTTCGGTAATGAACGGCATGACCGGATGCGCCAGGCGCAGGATGGTTTCCAGTACGCGCAACAACGTGCGGCGGGTAGCGCGTTTTTCGCCCTCGCTGCCTTGCTGCATCTGGACTTTAGCAAGCTCAAGGTACCAGTCGCAATATTCATCCCATACGAACTTGTAGATCACCTGCGCAACGATGTCGAAGCGGTAATCGGCAAACGCTTTCTCGATGTCGGCTTCCGCACGCTGCAGTATGCTAACGATCCAGCGATCCGCCTGCGAGAACTGCAGGAAACCTTCCGGCTCGGTAGCGCAATCCTTGAAGCCATTGTCATCGCCTTCGCAGTTCATCAGGACGAAACGGGTGGCGTTCCACAGCTTGTTGCAGAAGTTGCGGTAACCTTCGCAGCGCTGCAGATCGAATTTGATGTCGCGCCCCGGCGAGGCCAGGCTGGCGAACGTGAAGCGCAAAGCATCGGTGCCGAACGCGGAAATACCTTCAGGGAATTCCTTGCGTGTGCGCTTCTCGATCTGCTCGGCCTGTTTCGGGTTCATCAGGCCGGTGGTGCGTTTCTTGATCAGCTCATCCAGCGCGATACCGTCGATCAGATCGATCGGGTCCAGCACATTACCCTTGGACTTGCTCATCTTCTGGCCTTCCGCATCGCGGATCAGGCCGTGCACGTACACATGCTTGAATGGGATCTTGCCGGTGATGTGCCTGGTCATCATCACCATACGCGCCACCCAGAAGAAGATGATGTCGAAGCCGGTGACCAGCACGGAAGACGGCAGGTATTGCTGCAACGCCTGGTTGGCAGCGTCCTTGGTATCATCGCCTGTCCAGTCCAGCGTGGAGAATGGCCATAGCGCGGAGGAATACCAGGTATCCAGTACGTCGTCGTCGCGTTTCAGGTTGCCGGTATAGCCATCCTTTGCAGCTAGGGATTTCGCCTCGGCTTCATCATGCGCCACATAGATTTGCCCGGCATCGCCATACCATGCCGGGATCTGGTGACCCCACCATAATTGGCGCGAAATGCACCAGTCCTGGATGTTGTTCAGCCACTGGTTGTAAGTATTCACCCAGTTTTCAGGGTAGAACTTGATCTCGCCGCTGGCGACTACATCCAGCGCCTTCTGCGTGATGCTCTTGCCGTCATCAGCCGGCTTGCTCATGGCGACGAACCACTGGTCGGTCAGCATGGGCTCGATGACCACGCCGGTACGGTCGCCGCGTGGGACTTTGAGTTTGTGCTTATCCGTTTTAACTAGATAGCCTTGGGCTTCTAAGTCTGCAACTATTTGTTTGCGGGCAGTAAAGCGCTCTAAACCTTGATAACTTTCAGGGATTACCTCCACCACCTCATGGTGATCCCAAGCAAGACTTAAACTTTCTCTAACTGCGTCTGATTTTGTGGTGATCGTTGCATTAACCTTGCCTTTAATATTGCCCTCTAAAGTCAAAATGCCAATCAATGGCAATTTATGTCTTTGTCCTACCGCATAGTCATTAAAGTCATGCGCAGGCGTCACCTTCACCACACCCGTGCCGAACTCACGGTCTACGTAATCATCGGCGATGATGGGAATCTCACGGTCGCATAAAGGCAGTGTTACATTCTGGCCGATGAGATGCGCGTAGCGTTCGTCTTCAGGGTGCACCATCACTGCCACGTCGCCCAGCATGGTTTCCGGGCGGGTGGTCGCTACGGTCAGATGGCCTTCACCACTGGCAAGCGGATAGTTGATGTGCCACATGAAGCCATCTTCTTCCTCCTGCACCACCTCCAGGTCGGAGACAGCCGTGCCCAATTTCACGTCCCAGTTAACTAATCTTTTTCCCCTGTAGATAAGGCCTTCGTTGTAAAGGCGCACGAAGGTCTCGGTGACCGTTTTATTCAGGCCAGGATCCATGGTGAAGCGCTCGCGTGACCAGTCGGGCGACGTGCCCAAACGACGCATCTGCTGCGTGATGGTACCGCCGGAGTATTCTTTCCACTCCCATACTTTTTCCAGGAATTTTTCGCGGCCCAGGTCATGGCGCGACACGCCTTGCGCATCCAGCTGGCGTTCGACTACGATCTGCGTGGCGATGCCGGCATGGTCCGTACCCGGTTGCCACAGCGTGTTGTCGCCGCGCATGCGGTGATAGCGTGTCAACGCATCCATCAGCGTCTGGTTGAAACCGTGCCCCATGTGCAGGGTGCCGGTGACATTAGGGGGCGGCAGGAGTATCGAAAAATTCTCCTGTTTGCCGGCATCCATGCCGGCCGCATAATAACCGCTGCTCTCCCAGAACTCGTACCATTTACTTTCTATGGCGGCGGGATCGAACGATTTCGCCAAAGAAGAAGTATCGAAAGATTTCGCCAGGGAAGACGATGTGTCAGGGTTTTGCCCGCTTGTGGTTTCTGTGCTCATAGGGGCGGAATTTTAACATAAGTCACTACGTACTTAATTAGCCAAACAGCTCCTGCAGGCGGTGTCCCTGCCCCAGCCAGAATGAAGCACACGATGCAGTAACGGCAATCGCCAGGTGCACCATGCCCCAGCACAGGTAGGTGTTACGCAATTTTTGCGGTGTGTGGCTGGAGAGCAAGTAGGGACGGCCGTTGCGGGGCGCCCGCATGACATGGATACCGCTGGCGGTGCGCAATTCACGGTGTTGCTGCTCGACTTCACGGTGTGCGGCACGGCGTGCTAGTTCCCATTCCTTGAGGTCGATCTCGCCGTTGCCGTCGAGGTCGAACCGTTGCTTGAGCGCAACCAGGTCGCGCTTCCATTCGGCCAGCAGGTCGGAGACATCCTGCCGAAGATCAAGCTGGGCGCTGGCACCGCCGACGGTAGTGAAGTTGCCAAGGGCATAGATGCCGCCTGCGTAAAGCAACTCCTCGACATGCTTATACGGGCTCTGGTAGCTGTCTTTACGCTCTGGTGCGCTGATTTCGGCGTGTTCCGGGTCGATGATGCATTTGCCCGTGCCGTCGCTGATCTCGAAAGTGCTGTCGCTGACGCCTTCGCTCTGCAGAACCCAGCCTTTATCGCCGGATTCCTTGCGGTAGACCCAGAACCGGTACCACACGCAACGCGCACCGCTGAGTGGGCTGGCGACCAGGTTATCGGCATCGGTGCTGGCACGGCCATACAGCTCAACGTAACCCTGCGCGGCGGAGGCGATACGTGAGGTGGGCGTATCGGCAATGTAGCGCCCGCGCTTGTAGTTGGACGCCCAGGCAAAAAAACTGATGGCCGAGATCAATGCCAGGCAAATGATCCAGCCTGCCACGCTCCCGCTATGCAGTGCAAGCGCCAGCAGAAACAAGTGGCTACAGGAGGTTAAAAGGTCGGTATAGCGGCTGCGCCAGTTAAACAGATCGGTGTTCAGCAACACTTACGCTGCGAAACGCTTGCTGATATCCACATCCCGCAATTCAGCGCTGGCAAAACGCAGCATGTCGTAGTGGGGAAAATTGCCGAGCTTGGCGACCAGGAGATCAGGAAACTGGGCGATGCGCACGTTGTTGATATTGACACTTTCGTTGTAGAACTCACGGCGATCGGCGATAGCGTTTTCCAGCCCGCTGATGCGTGCCTGCAAGTGCATGAATTGCTCATTGGCTTTAAGCTCAGGATAGGACTCTGCCAATGCGAACAGGTTGCCCAGACCCGCACGCAGTGCGCCTTCCGCATTGCCGAGCGCTGCCACATCGTGCGTCTCTCGGGCCGCCGAAACTTGGGCACGGGCCTGGATGACTTTCTCCAGCGTGCCTTGCTCGTGTTGCATGTACTGCTTGCAGGTATCCACCAGCTTGGGGAGTTCGTCATGGCGCTGCTTGAGCAGCACGTCGATATTGGCCCATGCCTTTGCCACACTGGCCTTGACGCTGACCAGGCTGTTGTACAGCATGATGAAATAGACAACGATAACGGCCAGCACCACGATCACAATCAAACCCATTGCATTCCCCTTTTATATACTCAACGCTTATAGAATTTTTTGCAGTGTAATGCGCGCCTCGCTTCTGCACAATGCATACGCCGAATAGCACCAGCTAACACACGATGCACTGACAATTTCTGTTAGCATCATGAAAAACAAATGCCTGAACGGAGGTAATAAATGACATTAGAACCCATCTGGGTCTGGGGAATCCTTGGCTTAGTGCTGCTGGCCTTTGAGATGGCGACCGGCACGTTCTACGTGCTGTGGTTCGGCATTGCGGCATTGATCGTCGCGGCTGTGCTGAGTGTCATGCCCACCATCAATATCGCCGTTCAACTGCTGCTGTTTTCAGTGCTCTCCCTGGGGTCGCTTGCCATCTGGAAACGTTTTTACAAAAAGACCGCTACCGATTCCAGGGTAGGCCAGTCGCAAGGCGATGAGATCGGGCGCACCGGTACCGTCATCGAGTCTGTCAGTGCCAAAAAGAACGGGCGCATCCAGTTTGCACAAGGTGTCATGGGCAGCCGCGAGTGGACAGCCATTGCTAATGAAGATATTGAAGCGGGTGCAGACGCGGTGATCATAGGGATAGAGGGCAACAGCCTGCGCATACGGAAAGCAATACACTAATCAATTCGCACTATTCTCTGGGTTTTATTTTCTGGCTTTTACATTTAAGGAAACATCATGCTGGTATTTCTATATGTTCTGATCGTCGTCGTTGCCATCCTGGCCTGGAAAGGCATACGCATCGTGCCCCAGGGCGAGGAATGGGTGGTGGAGCGCCTGGGTAAATTCGCCGGCGTGATAACTCCCGGGCTACATGTCATCAACCCGATTTTCAGTAAAGTCAGTTACAAGGTCACCACTAAGGACATCATCCTGGAGATCCCCGAGCAGGAAGTGATCACCCGCGACAATGCCGTCATCCTGGCGAATGCCGTTGCCTTCATGAAAGTCACCAATATTGAACGCGCGGTATACGGCATCGATAACTTCAGCGAAGCCATGCGCAACATGGTGCAAACCAGCCTGCGTTCCATCATCGGCGGAATGGACCTGAACCACGCATTGACCTCCCGCGACCGCATCAAGGCGGAGTTGAAGATCGCCGTAGCTGACGAAGCCGCCGACTGGGGCCTCACCGTGAAATCGGTCGAGATCCAGGACATCAAACCTTCTGCCAACATGCAGCACGCGATGGAACAGCAGGCATCCGCAGAGCGTGAACGCGTGGCCGTCGTGACGCGTGCCGAAGGCGATAAGCAATCGTTGATCCTCAATGCGGAAGCCCGCCTGGAAGGCGCCCGTAAAGATGCCGAAGCGCAGGAAGTGGCCGCCAAGGCATCCGCCGAATCGATACGCCTGATCTCAGATGCATTGAAGGAAAACAACAGCTCGGCGACATTCCTGCTAGGTGACCGCTACATCCAGGCCTTGCAGAAGATGTCAGCCTCGGAGAATGCCAAGATTGTCGTAATACCTGGCGATGTGGTGAGCGCAGTCAAAGCGCTGGTAGGCGGGAAGTAGTTGAGTTTTGGGTTGATATACATTCCTTCCCCATTTTAGAGGGAAGGGATTAACGTTAGACTCCGCAAACCTGGCAGGCAGGGTCTTTGTTTAGTTTGATGGTGCGCCATTCCATAGCCAGCACATCCAGCAGCAGTAACCTGCCTTGCAGGCTTTCACCGATGCCGATGAGGAGCTTCATGGCTTCAGCCGCCTGCATGGTGCCGATGATACCGACCAAGGGCGCAAACACGCCATTCTCAGCACAGCGCACGGCTTCTTCACCTTCCATATCGGGGAACAGGCAGTGATAGCAGGGGCTAGCATCTGAGCGCATATCGAATACGGTCACCTGCCCCTCAAACCCGATAGCTGCTCCTGAAACCAGGGGTTTACCCAGCTTCACGCAAATGCGGTTCAACGCGTATCGGGTCTTGAAATTATCGGTGCAGTCGATCACCACATCCACATCCGCGATCAGTGCTTCGAAAGCCTCCTCGGTAGATTTCTCACGCACCGTATGCACCACCACTTCCGGGTTGATTTCATACAATGCCTGCTGGGCCGATACGGCCTTGTTGATACCCACCGACTGGGTGGTATGGATGATCTGGCGCTGCAGGTTGGTCAGGTCGACCTCGTCAAAATCGCAGATTGTCAAAGCACCCACGCCACCGGCCGCCATATATAAAGCTACGGGCGAACCTAAACCGCCAGCACCCACAATCAATGCATGGCTTAGGCTTAGTTTTTCCTGGCCTTCGTAACTGATTTGCGGGAGGAGAATGTGACGGCTGTAGCGAAGGAGTTGGTTGTCGTTCATTGAATGGCTGGTGCAATAACCCTAAGGAAGTTTGCCGGCGGAAACCATGCGGCTCAACAGTATCCCTGGTGAAATCCAGGTCACTAAATCATCAAATTCATTTCCTGCTACGCTTGACAAGGTATGGCTGACAAACGTTGCATCAAGATTGGAGTTTTCCTGCTCATCAAAGCCTGCGCCTACATTATTCACCCCCCTGGAAATAATGACGGCAGGCACAAAAGTAGCAATATTATTGCCGCCGCTAGCATCAAGAATAGTCATATTGCCAGGCGTAGTTAGGGTGAAACCCACGTTGCTGTTTGCAAATGCCTGAGTGACACGATACCGATAGCGATTGCCCCAGCTGTCCGTTGCAGGGGTACTTAAGGTCGCCCAGGGGATATCGCCGTTCACATTGCTGCAATCAGCAGCCAGGCGATCTTCTATCCCATCGTTGGTGATATCCGGGCATGGCAGGAAAGGACGCCCATCTAAAGCAGTATGGCTCATTGCATATCCGGCCAGGGCATCCTTGATATCGTTCATGGCTTTTTGTGCATCGCTATAATTTCGCTGGTCTATCTGCGCGGACAGGGGAATGAGCAAGCCAGCAAGCAGCAAACCGACGATGACCAGCACCACGGCCATTTCGACGAGCGTGAAACCTGGATGCGCGTTCTTATAAACCATTGTGACCTGGATCATGGAATACTTATTGCAAAATCGTTGAAAGGCACAGGCATGGTATTTATCGTAGAAAAAATTTTGTTTCCGATCGTGGCATTTTCATCCTCAAGGTAATCAGCCAGCGTTGCCGTGGCCCGGGCTGCGCCTAATCTGCGCCCACTTACGACTATCACCACTTTTTGATTCACCAGGGTTGCAGCCTGATTGAGCAGGGTTAAATCCCCGTTAGCACAGTTAGCCGTCCCATCGGCACATAAAGCAGACACGGCATAATAAATCATTTCTCGCCATCCGTTGTTTTGAAACCAGAAGCCCGCACCAGCAGAGCCGGAAAGAATGGAAGTCGGATTCCAGGCGATGGACGGATTTGCTGGAATCCTCCCCTCCATTGTGGGCGGCAGACTGTTGCATCCTGCCGGAATAGCAGCATTGTCCCAACATGAAGCATCCGAGAAATCTGCGGGACTGGGAAAATACAGGTTAGTCGCAAAATAAGCATTAAGGGCGTTAACTACTTCCCGCGCTATGCGCTTTTGCACTGCCTGCATGATCTCATCGCGGGTAATCGTAATCAGCTGGTCATTCGCCGTTAATGCGTTGATACCGGAATACAGATTGTCCCCGTTGGCATTCTCGCCCTCCAGGTAATCCTGGATATTATTGCTGGGCCTGGATTGGGAAATCTGCGTACCGGGTGCGAAAATGACGGCCACTATGTCATTGCGCCCATCAACGCTTAGCATTCCAGGGGTATCGCTATTCAATGGCTGCGCGGAATCATCATCGCGGTAGTTGGGGGATAAGGCATACAAGAGTTGCTCATAAGCGCCATCACGCAAATCTGCAACTTTTAAAGTATGCCATGGGAACCAGCCGATATAGCTTGGGCAGGCATTGCCAGCAAATAACTCAGAGGTTCCATCTACACTTGAAGCACTTGGGCACGGGAGGCTGCCTGGTATGGTGGCATCCGTTACTGCCCTTCCGATCAGGGCGGCCTTTGCTTCGGCCAAAGCCAAACGCGTTTTTGCGTCCCGTTCATTTTTGATGCTGCTGCTATTGATGACCGGAATCAAATATGAAGTCGCCATCAATATCAGGATCAGGAAAAATATGAGTAATGCAGCTCCTTTTTGTTTTCCCAGCGTAAATTCAGCAGCGCTGTTCATCGTTTAATTGTTGGTGTTGCCAATGGATTTAGGCGGATTCCCGATTTCGCCATCGGCACCTCCTATAACGCCTTTCAATGTATTTTCTGATTTGCCGTGCGCGCTGACTTCAGAGACGGCATCGGTGCCTGGCTTATACATCTGCCCTGCCTTGAGATTAAAGTCACGGCCTGTTGCAGGCACCTTCAGTCGCACTTCATTCCCATTTTTATCGAGTCTTCCGACCTCCACCTCGCCATTGGCGGAGTCTTCCTGCATGGGTTTATTGTTCACCCAGACAGTGCCTTTCTGGCCATCGCTGCGTTTCACATACCCCTGCATGGAGATTGAATCTGGAATAACCGGTGCTGGTGGCGGTGCCTCCAGGGTAGCTTGGGAGGGTTCATCAAGTGTCGGCGCTTTGGTAGTCTGGCGCAGGTAGTCGAGGCTGGAACGTTCGGGCGGCGTGGTGAACAGGCGGCCGAAGCTTTCGGCAGCAGATACCGAAGCAGAAGCGATCAGGCTAAGCAGCAGGCACAATGCTGTCAGGAGTTTGCTCATGGCGTAATCGTTCCTTCCACTTGCGGTTCGCGGATGGTGAGCCAATCGAGTTCGCAGGTGGCGAGCATATTGGGTGTCAGCGCGGTCGTCTTGATTTCACCTACCCGCTTTATTTCGCATTGGCGCAGGATAAACGGCGCAGTCTGCTGTGCGGAAAGCGATTGGAGCAACGTCAGCAAATCGCCTTCGTGCAGCATGGCCAGTTCGAGTTTCATCAGGGAGCGATGCAGGCTGAACGGGCCAGCATTGAGGGCAAACATCGGTTTGTATTCCTCCTGCGTACCGATGCTGTAATTGATGGTGAACAGCTTGTTTTGCTGGTGGATATTGCGCAGGGTATCGACCCATTCAATGCGGCGCTCTTCCCCGATAAATCCATTGGCGATGAGCTGCTGGTAGACCGGCAGGTATTTGGCAATGGTTTCTTTCTCCTGGCCGGATGTCTGGTAGCGCTGGCGTGCCTGGTTAAGCTGGCTTTGTTGCGACTGCAGCGCCAGCTGCGCGTTGTCTTTGCGGCTCTGGGTATAGCTCACCAGCAATGTCATCAGGATGATCGCCACGCCCAGGCAGATGATGGGTGTGCGCAACAGTCTCCAATCCTGGCGGGTCAGTTTCATGCTGGGGGTGCCTCCCGCTTGAGTATCACTTTCAACTTGAATAAGGCTGCAGCCTGCAATGCCGCTTTTTCGTCGGTAGTACTGCCTTCCAGGTTGGAATAGGAGCTCACGTTGACCGGCGACTGCAGGATTTCCACATGCTCCACAGCCGGATCAGCCTTCAGGCGCTCCGCCAGGTGATTCACCACATTGAGCGCCGCACGGTAATCGCCGTTGAAGCGCTTCAGTTCACCATTGATATAGCCCACCTGGTACAGCACGGTAGGGTCCGATGGGGTAAACGCCGGCGGTTTTCCCGCATTCGCAGCAGCCGAACTGGTGTTTAGCGTTTTGTCTTCATCGTTTAGCACAAAGTTATTCGTCTGTACCCAGAATAGCCTGTCCACCTGGATTTCAGGTGCAGCTTCCAATGCCTTGCTGATCACTTGCATCATGCGCGTGGGCATGTTGGAGTAGCTTTTGATGGCCTGGCTCAGGTCTGCCGCCACCTGCAAATCTGCACTTGGGATCGGCGTGGTAGGGAAATCCTTGGCCACTTCGTTGTAGCGCTGTTCCTGCATGCGGGTATCCAGCATGGCCTGCTGCTGCTCTTCAACGTAATCTGAGGTTTGCTTGTAATACACTCCGGCGATCGCCAGCCCCAGAAGCACGATGGCCACGGCAACCACACTGATGACTTTGCGTAATGAAAGGATCTTGTGGTGGCGTACCAGGCTGGCTGGCGCGAGGTTATCCGGGGCGCTACCTGTTGCCAGCAGGTGCATGTGCATCAACTCGGGATGCTGTTCCAGCTGGCTTACATCAAGTTTGAACTGGGCAGCGATTTCACCCAGGTTGGCGCTTTCGCAGGTGATGCCGTGTTCCTGTTCGATACTGCGGCAAATCTGCCGGCTGCTTTCATTGAGCGCAGGCAACACCATGTTCAACTCGGTGTCGCGTGTGATGAAACGCTGGCTGATGATGTAGAGCCGCGTCTTTTCCGTTTCCGTCAGGTAGAAATACCCCAGCCTGCTCATCATATCGGCAGGGATGGGCGCAAGACGGCTGATACGCAAACTGCCGTTATGCAGGTAGGTTTGGCGCAGGCCGGAATTCAACCGTTCGCTCAGCAGCAGGTGCGGGGCCTTAAGCTTGAGGCGTTGCACCAGCCGCTCGCTCATCATCGGTAGCAGGTAGATACCGACCAGCGGCGCCTGTTCGGCTTCTATGCAGCTCACCCAGCCCTGCATGAAATCGGCATTGTTTAATGAGATGAAAAGGAAACGGTCGTCTTTCCGTTTGTCTTTCTCGCGATTGATGAAGTGCGCAGCCCGGTAGGCGATGTTGCGGTACAGCTGGCCGAGCTTGCGGTCCACCAATTCGCGACGCGCATTGCCCATGGTGTGCGGCAGGCTTTCCAGCCGGTAATCTTCTTCCACCGCATCGGCCAGCAAATAGACGCTTTTCTTGCGATTCTGCTGCAGGAAAGCGGTGAATTCCGCCTGGCCCTGCTCACTATTCGGGTAGACCTGGTACGTATGCAGCTTGCCGGCCCGCCATATGCCGGCAGTCAGCTGGTTGCTGGTGGCGCACAGGATGATTTTTTCAAGCATGCCGATCTGCCGTAAATGAAAAATGTCCGAGCGATGAAAAGACAAGGCGCAAAAGACCGAAAAACCCGGAATTTACATTTGAGTAAATGAGGATTTTTGAGGTCGTTTGCAACGACGTATTTTCGAGCGAAGTTTTCATAGTTTTAGTTTGCTGAATGAATCGTAAACCGGGCCTAGCACCGAGAACATGATAAATGCGAGGATAGCACCCAGGATCACCGTCAACGCCGGCTCGATCAATTTAAGCATATGGTCGATGGAATCGTTGACATCGCGGTCGTAAAAATAGCTGATCTTCAACAGCGATTTATCCAGGCCGCCGGTATTTTCCCCCACCCGTATCATGCGCACCACCAATGCGGGGAAAAGCCCCGCATTGCGGAAGCTCTCACTCATGCTGTCGCCGGCATTGATCTGGTTATGCACGCGGGTAAGCGCATCCGCCACCACCTGGTTATCGACGATGCCTTCGCAGGTCTTGATGGCATCCAGGATGGGGATGCCCGTTTGGTACATCAGCGCAAAATAACGGGCAAAGCGCGCCAGGATAATCTTCTGCAGGATGTCGCCGGTGATGGGGAAATTGAGCATCAGATAATCGAATTTATAGCGTGCCGCCGGGCTCTGTCGGATGGTGATGATGGCCACCACGGCGATCAGCACCGGTGCGCTGAAAATAAGCCACCAGTAATTGACGAACGCACTGGAGATGAAGATCAATATCTTGGTCTGCATGGGCAGCTCCTGCCCCATGTTATGCAGGAAGGACACCATCTGCGGCACCAGGTAGATCATCAGGAAGGTAATCGCTCCCAGCACCACCACCAGCACGAACGCAGGGTATGCGATCAGGCGCTTGGTCTGCGACACCAGCTCATCCTGCCATTTATACGTCGTCGCCAGGTTGTCGAATACCTCCGGCAATTTGCCGGTCTGCTCGCCCGCCTGCACCAGGCTGATGAACACATTGCTGAATACGGCCGGATGCTCGGCCAGTGCCAGTGAAAGTATCTTTCCGCCTTCTACATCCGACACTATCGCGCCGATGACTTTCTGGAAATGCAGGTTGGGCGTGCTGTCGCGCAGGTCGGTCAAACCTTCCAGCAATGGCACACCGGCGCTCGTCAGCTGCTCCAGCTGGAAGCAGAACATCATCAGGTCCTGCATGCTGACTTTCCTGCCGGAAAATACCGCCGTGTTTTTCTTGCTCGCACGGTAGGTGATCAGGCTGAGGCCGATACGCTCCAGCCTTAATTCCAGGTCGATCTCGTTGTGCGCCTCGATCTGGCCGCGTGCTGGGCGCCCAACCTGGTCTACCGCTTTATAATTGTAGATGGACACGTTTATGGCCTGATTGCGAATTCAGCAAATAGTTGGGATTTAGCAAGCATCATGAAGATTATCTACTCTTCCAATAGCCAGGCCGTCGCCTGTGGTGAGCCACTGCCAAGATGAGAAGCTGCTCACCGCCAAAACGATAAATGATGTTGAATGGGAAGCGGCGCATGTTAAAGCGGTATGCATCAGCTAGCCATTGCGATCCCAAATGTGGATTAGTCGCCAATAGACGAACTACGCTTTTAAACTTATTAACGATGGCAAACCCATTTATAAGTGCAAGCCCAAGTTCACGATTAGCGCGTGAGCTATAAAAAGCAATTGCGCCATTAAGTTCATTAGCCGCTTCAGGATGAACGACTATGTTCACTTTGACGCTATTCTTGCCTGTTTGATTACATCATCAAAAGACAATGGAGTAACAACCCCATTCTCTATATCTGCGATTCTTCTTTTTGCCTCAATAGCCCATGCGGTTTCGATGTCGTCGTCTTCGTCAAGACTTGCAATTAAATGCTCTGCGAGCCTTGCACGGTCTGA
>JAZKEL010000167.1:0-2086 GCA_040387075.1 Pseudomonadota bacterium | reverse complement strand
TTCCTGCATATTCTTCCGGCCGCGTGTAGTGCGGGCAATCCAGCAGGCCATCCACGAAGGAATCTTCAGCCGCGGAATCCGCATCGCCTAGCGCACCGGGCAATTGCCGGATGATCGCATCCATCAGCACCATGGCGGGCAATTCACCGCCCGACAGCACATAATCGCCGACCGAATACTCTTCATCCACCAGGCGATCCAGCAGCCGCTGGTCTACGCCTTCGTAGCGGCTTGCCAGCAATACCAGGCCTGGCTCGGCTGCCAGCTGCATCACGATTTCATGCGTCAATGCCTTACCGCTGGGCGAAAGGTGGATCACTGTCGGTGTTGCCAATCCTGCCGACTGCTGCCGCGCCTTCGCGGCTTGTATCGCCTTTTCCAGCGGTTCCGCCAGCATGACCATGCCGGGGCCGCCACCGTAGGGCCTGTCGTCGACCGTACGGTGATTGTCGGTAGTGAAATCACGCGGATTCCACAACGACAATGCATAAATATTATTGTTTAGCGCCCTCGCCGTGATGCCGTGCTGGCTAATCGCATCGAACATCTGCGGGAACAGCGTTACTACATCAAACTGTATCTGGCAATTAAAGGCCGGTTTATTTGAGTCAATACTCAAAACTCCGCATCCCAATCCACCAGCATTTTCTTCTCAGCCAGGTTGACGTCAATCACCGCCTGGTCGATAAACGGGATCAGGCGCTCGCGCCCGTCTGCCGCATTTTTTACCACGATCACATCGTTAGCACCGGTTTCGAATACTTCGGTGATCAGGCCGAACTCGATATCCTGCTGGTTTTTTACGTTCAGTCCTATCAGGTCTGACCAGTAATACTCGTCCTTGCCGGCTTCTGGAAACTGCTCACGCGGGATGGCGATATGCTTGCTCTTGAATGCCAGTGCCGTATCCCGGTCATCGATGCCCGTCAGTTTGACCAGCAGACTATCGGCATGCACCTTCACCGTTTCCACCTTGTGTTTCTGCCATGGCGTATTGCGGATACCGGGCTGGGTGGAATTATCGTCGCGACCCAACCACCATTCAGGATAATCCAGCAGGCTATCGATGGTTTCCGTACTGGGCTGTATTTTCAGCCAGCCAAAAATGCCATATGGGGCGACTATGCGCCCCATCACCACCATATTGCTCACAACCTGTCCTGACTGCTTAGCTTGTCCTGAACACCTAATTTGCTGTGTGACATAGTCACTGTATCCATTACCGGCTCGGACCCACACGGGAACGAGCCAGTTAAGAAATTAAGCAGCTGGTTCTTCAGGTGCAGCTTCTGCAGCTGGGGCTTCGGCCTCAGCGGCAGGCGCTTCAACTGCTGGAGCTTCTGCTTCGGCAGCCTTGGCAGCAGCTTCTGCTTCTGCGGCAGCTTGCTTGGCAGCGGCAGCTTCTTCAGCTTCCTTCGCGGCAGCAGCATCTGCGGCTTCTTTAGCGGCAGCGGCAATCTTGGCTTCTGCAGCGGCTTTAGCGTTAGCTACCTTGGCAGCATCTTTCGCCTTGGCTTTAGCAGCGGCTTCAGGACCTTTCGCTTCTGTCTTGACCAAGCGGGCTACAGTTTCGGAAAACTGCGCGCCGTTGCTGCGCCAATGGGAGATGCGTGCGTTGTCTAGACGCAGGCCTTCCTGGCCTTCTTTAGCAAGCGGGTTGTAAAAGCCGACGCGCTCGATGAAACGGCCGTCGCGACGATTACGTGAATCTGCAACCACTACGCTGTAGAAAGGGTTTTTCTTCGCGCCACCACGGGCCAGTCGAATAATTACCATAATGTTGTTCTCTAATCGATTTTACGGAAAGGGGCGGATTTTACGTTATTTTTGAATGGTTTGGCAAGGTAAATATGCGCAACAAGCAATACATTATGGAATGCTGACTGCAAACTTGTATTACTAGCTCTATAGAGCTTGCTGGTACGGCGTGGGATCACTTATCCCAGCCGCAATAAACCCATCGCGGCGAAAGCGGCAGGAGTCGCAAAGACCGCAGGCATGGCCTTGCGCATCCGCCTGGTAGCAGGAAACCGTGATGCCGTAATCGACGCCCAGCGCATCGCCCTGTCGGATGATCTCGCCTTTG
>JAZKEL010000166.1:0-7681 GCA_040387075.1 Pseudomonadota bacterium | reverse complement strand
CGTTAATGCCCTCCGGCACGCCCTGGGTCAACGCCTTGATGCCGCCGCACTGGCGATGCCCCATCACCATGATGTGGCGCACATTGAGGCCACTCACGCCGAACTCCAGGGCGGCACTTACGCCGTGGTATCCGCCGCCTTTTTCGTAAGGCGGTACCAGGTTGGCTACGTTGCGTACCACGAATAAATCGCCGGGCTTCGCATCCATGACGATAGCCGGGTCCACACGCGAATCCGAACAGGCAATGACCAGCGTGGTTGGACTCTGGCCCTGGCTCAGTTCACCGAACAGCGGCTCATCCCCGACAAAATAATTATCGTGGAAGCGCTGGAAACCTTCTACAAATTGATCGATATTGCTCATGTTTGTGGCTCTTCCTTATTGTTTTCAACTACTGTTTTCGACATGGCTACGTTTTTCCGGCACTCCTCAACCACAGCCTGGGGCACATATTTCAGCGCCAGGTAGATCAGGCCGGGTACGATCACCAGGTCATCCAGCTGGCCAATCACCGGAATGAAATCAGGGATCAGGTCGAACGGCATCAATACATAACCGATGGCCAGGCCCAGCAACCATTTAGCGGGTTTGGGCGTGAGCGGATGGCGCAACACCAGGCGGTATACCTGGAATTCCACCTTCAAATTCCGTGCGATCTGCCTGAGTTTCTCTTTCACTTTACCTGGTTGCGTTTCTTAACTTGGTTGCTTATCTTTGACTGGGCCGGCTATCACTAGCCGGCAACCTTGGCGGCTAAACATCCAGTGTCTCACCTGTCAGCCGGGTATAGGCTTCATGGTATTTTTCGCCGGTCCTGGAAGCGACCTCTGCCGGCAATTCGGGGCCGGGTGCAACCTTGTTCCAGCCTGAGGCCTCCAGCCAGTCACGCACATACTGCTTATCGAAACTGGGCGGGTTGTTGCCGACCACGTACTGGTCCGCAGGCCAGAAACGTGAGGAATCCGGTGTGAGCACTTCATCGATGACATAAAGCTCGCCTGCAGCATCCAGGCCGAATTCGAACTTGGTATCGGCGATGATGATGCCGCGTGTCAGCGCATACTCGGCGGCTTCCTTGTATAACTGGATACTGACCCTAGCGACCTTATCGGCCAGCGTCTGGCCGAGCAATTGGGCACATTTCTCCAGCGTGATGTTTTCGTCGTGATCGCCGACATCGGCCTTGCTGGATGGCGTGAATATGGGCTCAGGCAATTTCGAAGCCTCCTCCAGCCCGGCAGGCAGGGGAATGCCGCACACGGTGCCGCTGGCTTTATATTCTTTCCAGCCGGATCCGGCAAGGTAACCGCGCACGATGGCTTCAATCGGCAACGGCTTGAGTTTTTTCACCACCAGTGCACGCTTGCCAAGCTGGGCTTTCTCAGCCACGTCGGATACAACGGAATCAGGATCGGTACCGGTCAGGTGGTTGGGTACAACGTGCTTCAATCTCTCGAACCAGAAATTGGCGATCTCGGTCAATATCACCCCCTTACCGGCGATGGGCGTCGGCAGGATCACGTCGAAGGCGGACAGCCTGTCGGTGGCGATCAGCAACATGGTGTCCGCGTCGATATCGTAAATATCGCGCACCTTGCCGCGGTGCAATAGCGGCAGGCTGGTGATACTCGTCGTCAATAATGGCTGGGGCTTGGAGGTTTTGGTCATGGCGTTCGGGTCTTATTAGTTCGGTTCATCTTCAGGATATGGAAAACGCAAATGTCCGTAGCGGACGAGCAGGACGGCAACGGCCAGGATAAAGATGGCACCTGCGGTCGCCAGCATATGGGTGGGATCCAGCTCTTTCATGTCCAGTACGATATAGCGTGCCAGTGCAACGATGCCGATATACAGGGGATACGTGACCGGTAGTTTTCCGGATGCGTAGTAAAAGCTCACCATGGCCAGCACTTCCAGGTAGAGGAACATCAGCAACAGGTCGCCCAGCGTGACCGCGTGCTGCTGGAACATACGCAGCAGATCCTGGCCGGCCGCGATAATGGTCGCGATGCCGATGATCACCAGGGCACTTTGCTCTACCAGCCTGAAGACAAACTTCACTTTTCCTTGTAACGCCCCTTGTTGCATGGAATATCCCTTTTTATTGGTTCTGTAAATTCGCCCCACACCAGCGCTGTCAAGGCCGGGCTAACGCGATAATGCGCCGTTTTCCAGCCTGTATACCATCCCCGGAACCAGGCCGCTATTAGCGCAACTAGACGACAGCGTCATTATAATCTGGAACGGGAAACGGGAGGTTGCCCAGGCCGGTTTAAATGCATGTTATCGCCTGGACAAGCCATGGAGATGGCTGGCAAAACCGACTATCAGCGGTATTTCGCTGCCATATCCTGCAGGCTGATGGGCTTGATCTTTCCTGCCATACCCGCCGAGCCGAATGCTTCATACCGGGCTTTGCATATGCCCTGCATGGCACGCGTGGTTTCGCCCAAGATTTTGCGTGGGTCGAATTCGCTTGTATATAGGGGATCCCATAAAAACCGGCGCAATGCCCCCGTGCTCGCCATGCGCAGGTCAGTGTCGATATTGACTTTGCGGACGCCATGCCGGATGCCTTGCACGATCTCCTCGACAGGCACGCCATAGGTCTGCCGAATGTCGCCGCCATACTGGTTGATGATCTTAAGCCATTCCTGCGGCACGGAAGACGAACCATGCATGACCAGGTGCGTATCGGGAATGCGCTTGTGGATTTCCTCGATGCGGCTGATGGCCAGCGTTTCGCCGGTCGGCGGGCTGGTGAACTTATAGGCACCGTGGGAAGTGCCGATGGCAATGGCGAGCGCATCCACCCCGGTCTTGCTGACGAAATCCGCGGCTTCGTCCGGGTCGGTCAGCAACTGCCTATGGTCGAGGTGGCCCTCCGCCCCTGCCCCATCTTCCTTGCCGGCCAGGCCGGTTTCCAGCGATCCCAGCACGCCGAGCTCACCTTCCACCGAGATGCCGCGCGCATGCGCCTGTGCCGCTACCTGGCCGGTCACTTCGACGTTATAGGCATAACTGGAGGGGGTTTTAGCGTCTTCCAGCAGGGATCCGTCCATCATCACGCTGGTAAAACCGGACTCCATGGACTGGGCGCATACCGCCACCGAGGCGCCATGATCCTGGTGCATCACCACGGGGATATGCGGGTAGCTTTCCACCGCTGCCAGCACCAGGTGGCGCAAAAATACCGGGCCGGCATACTCGCGGGCACCGGCAGAGGCTTGCAGGATCACCGGGCTACCGACCTCATCCGCAGCCCGCATCACGGCCTGCACCTGCTCCAGGTTATTCACATTGAAGGCCGCCATGCCGTAACCGTATTCGGCAGCATGGTCCAGCAACTGGCGCAGCGAGATCAATGCCATAGGTCGCTTAACTTTCCCGGTGTTCGCCGACGGTAATGAGTTTCAGGGTGTTAGTGCTGCCGGCTTTGCCGATGGGTTCGCCGATGGTAATCAGCACCAGGTCGCCATCCTCTACCGCGCCCTGGGCCTGCAACACGTCTTCGGTGTAGAACAGTACCTTGTCCCGGTCATGGGAATCCAGTTCCATACGGCAGGGATAAACCCCACGGTAAAGCGCGAGTTTGCGGCGCGTGGTTTTTTCCGGCGACAGCGCATAGATAGGCACGCTGGTATTGGTACGCGACAGCCATAGCACGGAAGCGCCTGATTGCGTCAAGGCAGCGATGGCCTTGATGTCGAGGTGCTGGGCAATATACATGGCTGCCATGGCGATGGATTCGTCGATGTACTTGAATGCATCTGCCGAGCGCTGCCGCAGCGGCTGGCTGTCGTATTCCTTTTCCGCCTCTATGCACACGCGATGCACGGCAGCCACTGTTTCCAGGGGGTATTGCCCGGCGGCCGTCTCTGCCGACAGCATCACGGCATCGGTGCCGTCCAGCACCGCGTTCGCCACATCGGACACTTCGGCGCGGGTCGGGATAGGGCTGGAGATCATGGATTCCATCATCTGCGTGGCGGTGATCACCACTTTATTCCGGGCACGCGCCATGCGGATCATGCGCTTCTGCAGGCCGGGCACCGCAGCGTCGCCGACCTCCACGCCCAGGTCGCCGCGCGCCACCATGATGGCGTCGGAGGCATCGATGATCTCTTCCAGTGCGTCGATGGCTTCGGCACGTTCGATCTTGGCGACGATGCTGGCATGCCCCCCGGCGGCACGCACCAGGTCGCGCGCCAGCGTAACATCTGCACCGCTGCGCGGGAAGGAGATCGCCACGTAATCCGCCCCCAGCGCGGCTGCAGTGATGATGTCCTCCTTGTCCTTGTCGGTCAGCGCTTCGGCCGCCAGGCCCCCGCCCGCTTTATTGATGCCTTTATTGTTCGAAAGAACTCCACCGGAGTTAATAGTGCAGCGTATCTCCGGCCCCACCACCTCGTTCACCGTCATCACGATGCGACCGTCATCCAGCAGCAATACCGTGCCGGCTTCCACTTCCTGCGGCAGGGTTTTGTAATCCAGCCCGACGCGTTCCTGGTTGCCGGATGTGCAGGCGGCATCCAGGATAAATTTATCGCCGGGCGCCAGTAAGATTTTGGCATCTGCAAATTTGCCTATGCGTATCTTCGGGCCCTGCAAATCGCAGAGGATCCCGACAGACAGGTTATTGGCATGGGAAATGGTGCGGATAGCGGCAGCGCGGTCGATATGGTCCTGTGCGGTGCCGTGCGAGAAATTGAGCCTGACCACGTTGACGCCGGCAGCGATCAGTTTCTCCAGCATTTCATGGCTATTGGTGGAAGGCCCTAGCGTGGCGACGATCTTGGTTTTACGTAAGCTCATTTTTATCCCCTGAAACCCAACACAAAAAGATAGCTAACCTTGTTCACCGACTTGCAGCATAAAAACAAAAGGGGCAAACCTGCCCCTTTTGTTTTGAAGATTCGTCTCTAGCTGACCTGCCTATCAGGCCTGGCCGCGCTGTTCGAGAATCTCCACTGCGGGCAATACCTTCCCTTCGAGGAACTCGAGAAACGCCCCTCCGGCCGTCGAGATGTAGGATACCTGGTCGTAGATATCGTACTTCTGGATAGCCGCGATAGTGTCGCCCCCGCCAGCCAAGGTAAACGCCTTGGTCTTGGCGATGGCCATGGCGATGGCTTTAGTGCCTTCACCGAACTGGTCGAACTCGAACACGCCAACCGGGCCATTCCACACCACTGTACCCGCATTCATGATGATATTGGCAAGTTCCTCGGCGGATTTCGGGCCGATATCGAAAATCATGTCGTCCGTCTGCAGGTCGTCGGCACCCTTCAGCACCGCCGGTTCGGCTGCATCGAATTTCTTGCCCGTCACCAGGTCCACCGGGATAGGTACTGCGGCACCGCGTGCGGCCATTTTTTCTATCAATGCCTTGGCTGTCGGCACCAGGTCGTCTTCGCACAAGGAATAACCGATCTCATGCCCGGTTGCCTTGAGGAAGGTATTGGCGATACCGCCACCCACCACCATCTGGTCCACTTTTTCGGACAGGCTTTCCAGCACCGTCAGTTTGGTAGACACTTTAGAACCGCCGACGATGGCCACCATCGGGCGCGCAGGACTGAGCAGAGCCTTGGTCAGCGCATCCAGTTCGCCCACCAGCAGGATACCGGCTGCGGCCACCGGTGCGAATTTGGCCACGCCATAGGTAGAAGCCTCGGCACGGTGTGCGGTACCGAAAGCATCCATCACGAACACATCGCACAATTTGGCATACTTCTGTGACGTTTCATCGAGATTCTTCTTCTCGCCCTTGTTGAAACGGCAGTTCTCCAGGATCACCAGTTCGCCGTCTGCCACATCAAAACCGCCGTCGACCCAGTCCTTGATCAGGCGAACGGGTTTGCCCAGTTTGGCCGAAATCACGTCGACCACCGGCTTCAGCGAATTCTCTTCGGAATACACACCCTCTTCAGGACGTCCCAGGTGCGATGTCACCATGACTTTGGCACCGGCATTCAAGGCATGCTCGATGGTCGCCATGGAGGCCGTGATACGGGCATCGGACGTCACCTTGCCGTCCTTGACCGGCACGTTAAGGTCTGAGCGAATCAGCACACGCTTGCCCTTGAGGTCGAGATCCGTCATTTTTATTACAGCCATGGTATTTCCTTTGTAAGTATTGATTAGAAATAATGGCTTTATTTGGCAATGTATTGCACGAGACGCATCAGGTTGCAGGTATAGCCGTATTCATTGTCATACCATGCAACTACTTTGACGAAGGTCGGGTCAAGCTGGATACCGGCACCTGCATCGAATACCGATGGGCAAGTCTCGCCACGGAAATCGGTTGACACCACTTTTTCAGTCGTGAAGCCAAGCACGCCTTTCAGCGGGCCACTTTCGGAGGCGGCTTTCATGGCGGCAACGATCTGTTCGTAGGTCGCTTCTTTCACCAGTTCGCAGGTCAGGTCGACCACGGAGACATCCGACGTCGGCACGCGGAATGCCATGCCGGTCAGTTTCTTGTTCAGTTCGGGGATGACCTTGCCTACCGCCTTGGCCGCGCCGGTAGAAGAGGGGATGATGTTTTCCAGGATACCGCGACCGCCGCGCCAATCCTTGTTGGAAGGGCCGTCTACAGTCTTCTGCGTGGCCGTTGCAGCATGCACGGTAGTCATCAGCCCGCGCTTGATGCCGAAGGTGTCATTGAGCACCTTGGCGACAGGGGCTAGCGCATTGGTAGTACAGGAGGCAGCGGAAACGATGCTTTGGCCCTGGTAGCTTTCATGGTTGACGCCGTATACGAATATCGGTGTGTCATCCTTGCCGGGGGCGGATTGCACCACTTTTTTAGCTCCTGCATCGATATGCTTCTGGCAGGTTTCCACAGTGAGGAAAAAACCGGTACATTCGATCACCACATCCACTCCGACGTCGCCCCATTTGAGGTTGGCCGGATCTTTTTCCGCAGTCAGGCGTATGGTTTTACCGTTGACGACCAGGTTATTACCGCTAACTGCCACGTCGCCTTTAAAGCGGCCATGCACGGAGTCATGTTTGAGCATATAGGCCAGGTAATCCGGCTCCAGCAGGTCGTTGATCGCCACGACTTCGATATCGGTGAAATCCTTGATGGCGGCGCGAAATGCCATACGGCCGATGCGGCCAAACCCGTTAATACCTACTTTAATCGTCATGTATTTCCCCTTTAATACTGGTTATGCCTAAAGATTAAGCGACTGAACGTTAACTATCGTGAACTGCAATAAACTTTAATACAACAATGCCGCAAAAAATAAAAGGCACCCTTGCAGGTGCCTTTTATCTGGTCATTTCACATCAATTGCGATTAAAGCACTGATTTTAATGAAGTACTTGTTTTAAAGTACTGATTTTACAGTTTTAACCACATTCTCTACCGTGAAACCGAAGTGCTTGAGCAATACGCCGCCCGGTGCAGATTCACCGAAGGTGTCGATACCGACTACAGCACCTTCAAGGCCAACATACTTGCGCCAGAAGTCGGTCACGCCGGCTTCAACTGCAACACGCTTCACGCCTGGAGTCAGCACGCTGTCTTTGTAAGCCTGGTCTTGGCGATCATACACATTGGTGGAAGGCATGGACACGATACGTGCCTTGATGCCGTCCTTCGCCAGTTCGCCCTGTGCCTTAACAGCCAGGTCTAGCTCTGAACCGGTACCGATGATGATCACG
>JAZKEL010000165.1:0-11137 GCA_040387075.1 Pseudomonadota bacterium | reverse complement strand
GAACTTCAGCACATCGGGCCAGGCCACGGGTGCAACCACCCAGACCATCGCCTTCACTCCGCCTGGTTCTTCAGCACTGTCCATCACCCTGGATTTTGCAGGCAGCACCCAGTTCAGCTCGGCCTTCAGTATCAACAGCCTGGCACAGGATGGCTTTACATCCGGCCGGCTTGCAGGCTTCAGCACTGGTGCGGATGGCACGATCAAGGGCAATTACACCAATGGCCAGTCTGCAACGCTGGGGCAGGTATTGCTGGCTAACTTTGCCAACCCGAACGGCTTGCAGAACCTGGGCAACAACGTTTGGGCTGAAACCTCCGCCTCCGGTGTACCGGTCAACGGCACGCCGAATTCCGGCAGCCTGGGCGTACTGCAATCCAACTCGCTGGAAGACTCCAACGTCGACCTGACAGCGGAGCTGGTCAACATGATCACCGCCCAGCGCTATTACCAGGCCAACGCACAGACCATCAAGACGCAGGATCAAGTCCTGCAGACCCTGGTGAACCTGCGTTAATGCGTAAAGTATCGACCAGGGCCGTTTAAGGAGGACTGTTATGGATCGCATGATTTATACCGCCATGACCGGCGCCAAGCACATACTCGAGCAGCAGTCGACCAATGCGCACAACCTGGCCAACGTCAACTCGACCGGCTTTCGCGCCCAGGTAGATTCGTTCCGCGCGGTTCCGGTGATCGGTCCCGGCCTGCCGACACGTGCCTTCGTGGTGGATGCCACGGTAGGTGCGGATTTCCAGGCCGGTCCCATCCAGGCCACCAACCGCAACCTGGATGTCGCGATCCAGGGCAAAGGCTGGCTGGTCGTGCAACGCGCAGACGGCTCCGAAGGCTATACCCGCAACGGCGCACTGAAGGTCAATGAGAACGGCATCCTGCAAACCAATACCGGCCAGACCATCATGGGCGATACCGGGCCCATCACTATTCCGCCCGACACCACGGTCACTATCGGCAAGGACGGCACGGTCTCCACCGTGAACAACCTCACCCTGCCGGGCCCCGCCAATATGGTAGGCCGTTTGAAACTGGTCAACCCGGACGAGAGCACGCTGGTACGCAAGGAAGATGGCCTGTTCGGCACTGCCAACGGCGTTCCCGCCCTGCCCGATGCCAATGTGGCTGTCATCAGCGGCGCGCTGGAGGGCAGCAATGTCAACGTGGTGGACGCCATGGTCAACATGATCAGCCTGGCACGCCAGTTCGAAATGCAGATGAAGTTAATGCAGACAGCCGAGAATAACGCCAGTAAAGCCAGTCAACTCCTCAGTTTGGGTTGATGCCTGCTGCAGTATTATGAAGGCTAGCTAAACCGAATCCCAGTTAAAAACGTAATAACAGAACGCAACAACCCAGGCCAGCAGCAGGTCTACGAAAGGAAATAAAATGATACGCTCATTATGGATTTCAAAAACCGGCCTGGATGCGCAACAGACGCAGATGGACGTCATTTCCAACAATCTGGCCAACGTCAGCACCACCGGGTTCAAGCGCTCGCGCGCCGTATTCGAAGACCTGCTTTACCAGAATATACGCCAGCCCGGCGCACAATCCTCGCAACAGACGCAATTGCCATCCGGCCTGCAGCTGGGCACCGGTGTGCGTCCGGTGGCCACAGAACGTGTGCATACGCAAGGCAACCTGCAACAAACCGGCAACAGCAAGGATGTCGCCATCCAGGGCGACGGCTTCTTCCAGGTACTGCTGCCGGACGGCACCACGGCCTATACCCGTGACGGCTCAGTCCAGACGGACAGCCAGGGCCAGCTGGTGACCTCCAGCGGTTATCCCGTGCAGCCCGCCATCAATATCCCGATCAACGCTCAAAGCCTGTCTGTCGGCCGCGACGGTGTCATCAGCATTACGCTGCCCGGCACAGCTGCCGCCTCACAGATCGGCTCCATCCAGTTGGCGACGTTCATCAATCCGGCCGGTTTGCTTTCCAAGGGCGAAAACCTGTATGTGGAATCGGCAGCCTCCGGCAATGCCAATACCAATACACCGGGCACTAACGGCGCAGGCCTCGTGTCACAAGGCTACGTGGAAACCTCCAACGTGAACGTGGTGGAAGAGCTGGTCAACATGATCCAGACGCAACGTGCCTACGAGATCAACAGCAAGGCAATTACCACGTCTGACCAGATGCTGCAAAAACTGACACAGATGTAAGCGGGGTACCGAGATGACCATGTCTAATCATTTTCCAGGCCTTCGCCGCATATTCCTACGCCAGGCAAAACGTTGCGCCGCCGTCATTATGGGCAGCGCCCTGCTGCTGGCCGGTTGTTCCGTCACGCCCGAGACCATCACCAAGCAGCCGAATACTGCCAGGACGCCTGGACAGATACCGGTCGCCACCAATGGCGCCATCTACAACAATGCTGCGTATCGCCCATTATTCGAAGACAGGCGCCCACGCCTGATCGGCGATATCGTGACCATCACCATCGCCGAGAACACCTCGGCCACCAAGGCAGGCGCCAGCTCCGCCAGCAAGGACGGTTCCGTGGTTGCAGGTATCGGCACAGCATTCAGTAAAGTCGTGAAGAAAACCGATTTCAATGCCGCCTCTGCCATTTCCTATGACGACAAGGCTGCAGGCACTTCCAGCAATGTATTCAGCGGCTCGATCACCACGACCGTGATCGAAGTGCTGCCGAACGGCTACCTGGTGGTGAGCGGCGAGAAACAGATCTCGCTGGATAAAGGGACGGAGTTCGTACGCTTCTCCGGTGTCGTGAATCCGGACACCATCACCCTGGGTAACTTCGTGCCATCAACCAGGGTCGCCGATGCACGTGTCGAATACCGCACTAACAGCAAGATCGATGGCGCCCAGGTGGCGTCTATCCTGGCACGCTTCTTCCTGAGCCTGGCACCTCTCTAATGGATATCGTCATGAAACAGTTCCTGCTTATGAAACAAGCAAAGGTGAAACAAGCACAGGCCGTATTGCTTGCGCTGAGCCTGTCTTGCTTGAGCCTCGTTAGCTCGGTGGCACATGCAGAGCGCCTGAAGGACCTGGCCACCATCCAGGGCGTGCGTACCAACCAGCTGGTAGGTTACGGCCTGGTGGTCGGCCTGGACGGCACAGGCGACCAGACTACGCAAACCCCGTTCACCGTACAAAGCATCATCAGCATGCTGCAATCCATGGGGGTGAGCCTGCCACAGGGTACTAACCTGCAACTCAAGAACGTGGCCGCCGTAATGGTGACCACCGCCCTGCCGGCGTTCGCACAACCCGGCCAGACGCTGGACATCACAGTATCTTCCATGGGCAATGCCAAGAGCCTGCGCGGCGGCACACTGGTGATGACACCGCTCAAAGGCGCTGACGGCCAGGTATACGCCATGGCACAGGGTAACCTGGTGGTGGGCGGCGTAGGCGCTTCTGCCAATGGCAGCCAGACCCAGATCAACCACTTAGGCGTAGGCCGTATCTCAGACGGCGCTACCGTAGAGCGCACCATCCCCAGCCTGATCGCGCAGACCAGCACGATCAACCTGGAGCTCAAGGAATCCAGCTTCTCCAATGCATCGCTGGTAGTGGATGCAGTGAATCGCCGTTTCGGCTCGAACACCGCCATGGCGCAGGACGGCCGGGTGATCATCGTACAAGTCCCTGCCGATACCAGTCGTGTGGCGTTCCTGGCAGCGCTTGAAACCATCAACGTGGCACCGTCCGCCAGTTCTGCCAAGGTAATACTGAATGCACGTACCGGCTCAGTGGTGATGAACCAGTCCGTCACCCTGGAAGACTGCGCCGTGTCGCACGGCAATCTTTCCGTCGTGATCAATACCGCCCCTGTCATCAGCCAGCCAGGCGCCCTGTCTGGCGGCCAAACAGTCGTGGCCGCCCGTTCGCAGATCGAGATCACCAAGGAACCGGGCAAAGTGATGCAGCTGGGTGCCGGCGCCACGCTGTCCGATGTAGTCAAGGCATTGAATGCCATCGGCGCCACACCCCAGGACCTGCTGGCGATCCTGCAGGCCATGAAGGCTTCCGGCTCACTGCGCGCCGACCTGGAGATCATCTAGGCCATGGCCAGCAATATCAACAGCGTCGCCGCCGGGGTCTCCAACAAGCTGGCCATCGATTCCAGCGGCCTGAATGACCTGAAGCTATCCGCCAAGGAAGATTCCCCCGAAGCCATCAAGGGCGTTGCCAAGCAGTTCGAAGCGATCTTCATGAACATGATGCTGAAAAGCATGCGCGACGCCACACCGCAGGACAGCCCGTTCGATAGCGAGCAAAGCCGCCAGTTTACCGCCATGCTCGACCAGCAACTGAGCAGCAGCCTGTCGGCAAAAGGCATGGGCCTGGCCGATGTGCTGGTGAGGCAGCTCAGCAAAACCGCCAATATTAATGCAGCCAGCGACGCGATGGCAGTATCTGATGACAAACCCAGGCAGACCAAGGATGCCGACCTGCCCGATCCTTACCAGAACGACCTGTTGAACAATAGCAAGGGCGCATCGCCCATGATGCCGCTGGACCAGAAGCCAGCAGCGATGAGGCCGCTGAGTGACGCTGCCGGCGAATTCCAGAACCG
The DNA here is from genome assembly GCA_040387075.1 of Pseudomonadota bacterium. GTDB lineage: Bacteria > Pseudomonadota > Gammaproteobacteria > Burkholderiales > Methylophilaceae > DATHXC01. The sequence continues at coordinate 6,563 of JAZKEL010000165.1, read as the reverse complement.
CATGGCACAGCACGCCGAGGCTGCGAGCCGCGCTACCGGCGTCCCTGCAAACTTCATGCTGGGACAGGCTGCGCTGGAAAGCGGCTGGGGCAAGCGCGAGCTTAAAGGTGCAGACGGCACGCCGAGTAACAACCTGTTCGGCATCAAGGCGACCGGTAACTGGACCGGCAAAACAGTCACCGCGGCAACCACTGAGTATGTACATGGGGTCAAGCAGATGCGCATGGAGAAATTCCGTGCCTACGACAGCTATGCAGACTCATTCAAGGATTTCGCCAACATGATGCGCAACAATCCGCGCTATGAAAACGTGATGTCCAACCTGCAGAATGTGAATGATTACGCCCGCGCCATGCAGAGCTCAGGCTATGCGACAGACCCGGCCTATGCTGAAAAACTGGCAAAAGTGATCCAGAAAGTGACGTCTGCCTAGAGCCATTCATCATGACCGTTCATCCGGAAAAATAGATAAGCATTAAAGTTCCGGGTTTATCTGCCGACATGCTACATATGGGATCAAAAGAGTAAAACATCATGGGAAGCAACATATTAAATATCGGCAAGAGTGCGCTAAACGCAGCGCAGATCGGTATTAGCACCACCGGGCATAACATTGCCAACGCCTCTACACCCGGATATACGCGCCAAGTTATCGTGCAGGCTTCTGCCAATGCGCAAAATTTCGGTTACGGCTTCCTTGGGCAAGGCGCTGAAGTCACCTCCATTAATCGCGTCTATAACGAGCTGCTGGCACGGCAGATGGTCAACAGCCAGTCCACCAGCGCCAGTGTCAATGCCTATAGCGCCGAGATGTCCAACATAGACAACTTGCTGTCGAACGCGACCGCAGGCCTTTCCCCTGCACTGCAGGATTTCTTCTCCAGCATGCAGAGCCTGGCGTCCAATCCCAGCGACAATGCCAGCAGGCAATCCCTGCTATCCACCGCACAATCCCTTGCCACCCGCTTTCAAAGTCTTAGCGGCAGCCTGAGTGAAATGCAGCAGGGCGTGAATGCCCAGATAACGACCAATGTGGCCGAGGTCAATACCTACGCCACGCAGATTGCCAGGCTGAACGATGTGATCGAAAAGGCGCTCAGCACAAACAGCGGACCGCCGAACGACCTGATGGACCAGCGCGACCAGCTGGTGAACGAGCTCAGCAGCAAAATCAAGACGACCGTCGTGCAACAAGGCGCCGGCACCTACAATATTTTCATCGGCAACGGTTTGCCGCTGGTCGTTGGAAAAGACACGTTCACCCTGTCTGCGTCACAATCGCTTACCGATCCCGGGCGGCTGGAAGTGGCTTACCAGAGCAAGACCAAAAGCACCATCCTGGGGACGGACAGCCTCACAGGCGGCTCACTGGGCGGCCTGCTGGACTTCCGCAAGAGCTCCCTGGACGGTATCCAGAACCAGCTCGGCCAGATAGCCGTAGTCCTGGCCGGCACATTCAATAGCCAGCTTGCCCAAGGCCTCGACAGCAACGGCAATCCAGGCAGCGCATTATTCAGCGTGCCCGATCCGGAAGTCACCGCCAGTTCCCTGAACACGGGCTCTGCCATCATCACCAGCCAGATACTAGACCCCAAAGCAGTGACCAGCAGCGACTATCGCATGCAATACGACGGCACCAGCTACAAGATCACCCGCCTCAACGATAACCAGGTGCAGACATTCACCAGCCTTCCGCAAACGGTAGACGGCATTTCATTTACCACAGCGTCCGGCACGATCGCAGCAGGCGATAACTTCCTGATCCAGCCTACCAAGAATGCAGCGTCTGCCATCAGCATTACGATTAGCGACGTCGGCAAGCTGGCCATCGGCGGACCTGCCCTCACTGGCGCCGCCAATGCCGCCAATACCGGCAGCGGCGCCATCACAGCGCCAGTTGCGAGCAGTGCGTATGCAGGCAGCCCTTTAGCCAGCGCTTTCAACCTGACATACAACAGCGGCAGCAACACGCTCAGCGGCTTTCCTGCGACCCAGGCTGTGACCGTTACTTCAGGCTCCACCGTCACTACCTTCCCTGCCGGTACGCCGATAACGTATACACCGGGCGCTACCATAAAAGTAGGTAACCTGAGTTTTGTGGTCAACGGCACACCAGCCAACGGTGACCAGTTCAGCATTACTCCGAATAGTGACGTGACGCCCGGGGATAACCGGAATGGCTTGCTGCTGGCTGGCCTGCAGACTGCAAAAACGGTGAATAACGGCAAGATCAGTTACGCCGATGCCTTTGGGCAACTGGTCAGCGCGGTGGGTAATAAGACCCGCGAGCTGCAGATCAGCGCGAAGGCGGAAACCGCATTGCTTGAACAGACGACCGCAGCGGTGCAATCGCACTCCGGGGTTAACCTGGATGAAGAAGCAGCCAACCTCTTGCGCTACCAGCAGGCTTACCAGGCGGCGGGCAAAATGATGCAGATCGCCGGCCAGCTATTCGATGTATTGCTGCAATTAGGTACATAAGGAAATCATCATGCGCATCAGCACCAATACTATCTTCCAGACAGGCATTTCCAAATTGAATAGCCTGCAGGCCGACCAGAGCAGGCTGCAACAGCAGATTTCGACCAGCAAGCGCATCCTGTCGCCCTCAGACGACCCGACCGCCTCAGCACGTGCATTGCAGGTATCGGCAGCAGAAAGCATGAACCTGAAATATGCGGATAACCGCAACACGGCTGCATCCAGGCTGAATACGATTGAATCCAACCTGACCAGCGTCACCGACTTGATCGTTGCCGCGCAGTCTTCCGTGGTCGCTGCAGGCAATGCCGGCTACTCGAACCAGGACAGGGGCTATATCGCGATGGAGCTGAAGAACAGTCTCGACTCCCTGGTTGCGCTGGCCAACACCAAGGATGAAGCCGGCAATTACCTGTATGCAGGCTTCAAGACGGACACCCAGCCGTTCGTGGCCAATGCCAGCGGTGCAACATATGCAGGCGACAGTAACCAGCAATTGCTGCAGGTAGACTCTTCCCGCCAGATGGCAGTGAATGTCAGCGGTGATACGGTTTTCCTGGCGAATGGCCAGGATGTATTCGCCACCTTGAATGACCTGGTGAATTTATTGAATACCCCGGTGACCGATGATGCCTCCAAAACGGCGCTCAGCGCTGGTATTGCTACTGCCATTAGCGGCCTGCAGGGCTCGCTGGATAACGTGCTGAATGCCAGGGCCGGGGTAGGTACCAAGCTGAACGAACTGGAATCGCTCGAAACTGCCGGGGCCAGCCGCGACCTGCAATACAAAGCGACATTGTCGGATCTACAGGATCTTGATTATGCCAGCGCACTTTCTGACCTGGCAAAGAACCAGATCATCCTGGAAGCTGCACAAAAATCATTCGTCAGCACCACCAGCCTGTCGCTGTTCCAGTTCATCTAGCCAATTCCACGAGTACGAGCCGTTTCCTGGCTCGCCGCCTCTATTCCACCATTGAATCTTTATTAGCCAGGCCCTGGTCAGGGATTGGCTGGCGCTAGTACGGGTGAAGGTACAGAAGGAGTTGCAGGCGCAGTGGAAGGTCGGGCGGGACGGGCGATCTGCCGCATATTGCTGGCACCTTGCTCGATAAAATTCTCGATAGGCTTCAGCATGCCCGGCAGCGCCAGTGCCAGCACCACGAACCCGATGCTCAAGGTAATGGGGAAGCCGATCCCGAACAGGTTCAGCTGGGGCGCGGTGCGGGTCAGTATGCCGAGCGCCATATTGGTCACCAGTAGTGCAGCCACGGCCGGCAGTGCAAGCAACAGCCCGGAACTGAAGATAGTGGCACCCCACATCGCCACTTTCAGCGGGTCTATACCACCGCCCTCCAGCGAAATGGGCAGTGTAGTAAAGCTTTCCACCATGGCACTGATGATCATCAGGTGACCATCCAGGCTGAGGAAGATCAGCATCGTCAGTAGCACCAGGAACTGGTTGACCGCGGTACTCTGGCCCTGCGTCTGCGGGTCGAAAAAGGAGGCAAATCCCAGGCCCATGGTCATGCCGATCAGCTGTCCGGCCAGGTCCACCGCAGCAAACACCAGCCGCATACTGAAGCCGATGGCCACGCCGATGACCAGCTGTTGCGCCAGCAGGAGTAAGCCCTGGAACGAAAAAATCTCAAACTGCGGCAGTGGCGGCAAGGTCGGCACCACCACCAGGGTGATGCAGATACCGATACCCAACTTGGCCCTTACCGGGATGGAAGCATGGCTCAATATGGGCGCTGTGGCGATAACGGCGAGTATGCGCGTGAGCGGCCACAGCAGGCTGATGACCCAGGTCTGCAAAAGCTCGCTACTGAAGGAAACCATTAAGTGCTAGGAATATATGCTAGGTAATGTGTGCTAGGAAGTCAGGCTTAAGACTGGCTAGTTCGCCATGTTGGGGATGCTGGTGAATACCAGGTGCATGTAATCCACCATCGTCGTCAGCATCCACGGGCCGGCCACGATCAGCACTGCGAAGACGCCGAGTAATTTGGGGATGAACGACAAGGTCGCCTCATTGATCTGGGTCGCCGCCTGGAAGATACTGACCAGCAGGCCGATGGCCAGCACCACCACCAGCATAGGGGCTGCCACCAGCAGGGTTATTTCCATGGCATCGCGGCCGAGAGTCATTACGCTTTCTGGTGACATGTCCTTATCCTTCTATGCTTGGTAATTACTTTTGGCAATGTATGCCCGGCCATTCAAAATACATCGGTAAAACGTTTTAATAACGCAGCTTAATAAAAACTTTGCACCAGGGAGCCAAGCAGCAACTGCCAGCCATCCACCAGCACAAACAGCATCAGCTTGAAAGGCAGCGCCACGATAGAGGGCGACACCATCATCATCCCCATCGCCATCAGCACGCTGGCCACCACCATGTCGATGATCAGGAACGGGATGAAAATGGCGAAGCCGATCTGGAATGCCGTTTTAAGCTCGCTGGTCATGAACGCCGGCACCAGCACGCGCAATGGCACATCGGCAGGAGTGTCGATTTTTTCGACCTGTGCCATCTTGACGAACAGCGCAAGGTCGCCTTCACGTGTCTGCTTCAGCATGAATTCCTTCAGCGGCTGCGAGCCTTTCTCCATGGCCACCTGCATGGTGATCTTGTCTTCGGAAAGCGGCTGGTAGGCCTCGGTATAGATCTTGTCCAGCACCGGGCTCATCACGAAGAATGTCAGGAACAGGGCAAGGCCCACCATCACCTGGTTAGGCGGTGCGGACTGCGTGCCCAGCGCCTGGCGCAACAGGGAGAGCACAATGATGATGCGGGTGAACCCTGTCATCATCAGCAATGCCGCTGGCAGGAATGTCAGCGAGGTCAGCAGGATGAGGGTTTGCAGGCTCAGGCTGTAATTCTGGCCACCGCCGGCAGCGGGTGCCGAGTTGATCAGGGCCAGCGCATCGGCAGCATGGGCATTGAACGGCAACATCGCCAATATGGATAAAATGCCCAGCCGGCAAGCCGCAGGGAGGCTAACATAATGAAGTCTGCGTTTTAGCATGGGTAGCCTGGCTTATTCTTGAGGTTTGTTTTTAAATTTGGCGGAAGATTTCTGCAGCCAGCCTGCGAACGAATTCACAATGGGTTGCGTGAATGCGGGCAATCCGGAATTGACAGGGTTAGCGCCGGATGCAGCCATCAACTGCAATGTTTGCTCGTCGCCGGCTTCCAGGTTGGCAATGCTATTGACCTGTCCAGGCGCCACACCGACCACCAGCCAGCGGTCGGCTACTTCCACCACCACCACGCGTTCGCGCGAACCGACACTGATGCCGCCGACCACACGTATCACCGATTGCTGGCCGTTTGCACCAGGCAACATGCGCTTCAACAGCCAGGTGATCAGTGCCATGACGGCCAGCACGACGGCCAAACCCATCAGCATCTTGAAAATACTGCCGGTAGGCGAAATCGGCGCAGTTTCCGCAGCAATGGCGGTACATTGGAAACCAATGCTTGCCAGCACCATGACCGACGAGACTATAGGACTGGAGTGCTTGCGTGTAATCATTGAAATTCCAGCGATCTGCTTAGAGTAAACAGCTTATTTATTGATTTTGCGGATACGTTCGGCCGGGGTGATGATATCTGTCAGGCGGATGCCGAACTTATCATTGACCACCACCACTTCGCCCTGGGCGATCAGGCAGCCGTTGACCAGCACGTCCATCGGTTCGCCGGCCAGGCCGTCCAGTTCCACCACCGAGCCCTGCGCCAATTGCAGCAGATTCTTGATGGCGATCTTGGTGCGCCCCAGTTCCACCGTCAGCTGGACCGGGATGTCGAGGATGAAGTCGATGTCGTTGTGGGTCTCGGTCTTGGGGCCCTTGTTCGAGAAATCCTTGAACACGGCCGCGCTGGCCGCCTGGCTCTGCTGCAGTGCCGCCGCCTCGGCCTTGGCCTGCTCGGCGATGGCCGCGCCCCAGTCGTCTTCCGCGCTCAGATCATCATCAATGTCAGACATGGTGCTCTCCTGTTTTCCTGCTGCCGGCCGGATCGGGCCGGGCACGCTTTATTTGGTATCGGCATTGGCGAGCAATTTCTCGACCTT
>JAZKEL010000164.1:0-3482 GCA_040387075.1 Pseudomonadota bacterium | reverse complement strand
CGATGGATGAGTTCAGCAGTTCGACGATGATGACCAGGATAACGCTGGCGACCATCACGGCACGCTCGATGCCGGTATTGCCCAGGTAAATACCCAGGGGGATCAACAGGACCGCCAGGCGCACCTCCTGCCTGAATGCATCTTCATTGACGTAGGCGGCTTTCAACCCGGCCATGGAGTAGCCGAATGCATTGAATAACCGCCTGAGACCGGTTTTACCTTTGAAGGGGCTTTCGCCTTCACTGTGCTCTAGCATGTGCTTACCTTAACTGTTTGGATACTGGCGTTTGGAAAACTGGCGCAAAAAATTAGCGTCGAGTATAACAAACTCCACATGCCGGGATGTGCTGTCATAAAAAAATCACACGCCCGTCACAATGCATTCATGCCGCGCCCTCAATGTGTATGGCATGAGAAGAAGTAAGCACCTGCAAACAATGTACTGGCTGCTGCCGCTGGCCCTGCAGTCTGCCGACGCCAATGCCTGGGGCCTGATGACCCATCTTTACTTCGCGCATTCGCTGCTTTGGGCCATGCCCCTGCTGGACCCGCGCCTGCAGAACGCCATCAAGAATTTTCCCGAACTGGTGATGGCAGGCGCCTGCCTGCCGGACCTGGCGATCGTTGCCCCGGAATTCCGCCATACCCACCAGTGGGAAAACGCGCATCGGCTGATGTCCAGCGCCAAGAATGAAGAGCAACTGGCGATCGCCATCGGCTACGCCAGCCACCTGTATGTGGATGTGATCGCACATAACCATTTCGTACCGGCACACGAGGCTATGTGGATGGAGAACACGTTGTGTACGCATATCGCCTCGGAATGGGCGATGGATGCACACCTGGCACCGCTGGTCGATACTTCGCCGGGTGAATTGCTAACCCGGCACAGGACCGCGTTGAGCGAGTTTATATCGCCTTATTTCAGGTGCTCTGTGAGCCGCACCAATAAAGGCTTGCAGAGACTTGCCTTCTGGGACAACGTGCTGCGTGCATTCAGGATACCGCACCTGATCTACGGTACAGCGCGTGCGCTGGATAAACGCATCTTCAAGCACTTCGTGTATTACATCGCTAAAACACAGACGGCGATTGCCCACATCGGCATCGTGCTGGAGGGTCGTGAACCGAACTGGGAACCCGAGCTGAACCATCTCAGTATCACCGAACTGGCCAGCTGGCGGCGCGAATGCCTGAACCACCTGGATTTGCAGCACCCCGCGCCCATCAATTACTTCACGCAGGTGTAAGCAGGATATTACAGGCGATCATGACTATACAAGCACTGCCCTGGGAACCAATACCCGTAAGGGCATCACCACTGCTGTAAGCCACTAAAGTGGCAACATCAGAGCGATATCCATGCGGCTCCCAGGGAAGTCTGTATTTAATGGGTAAGCGTCAAATCAGAAAGGAATCAGGAAAGACAGCGCTGCAATTGCAGCCCCTATGCAGGCAGCTGCCAATACGTCGCTAGGGTAATGCAGGCCGAGAATCACTCGCGACATCGCCACCAGGAAGGTGAACGGCAGCAGCAACCAGGCCAGCATTGGGTAATACACGAGCGCAACGGAACAGAATGCCACGGCGTGCAGCGTATGGCCGGAAGGAAAGCTGAAGCGGTCCAGCGGCCGGCCTGTCAGCCAGATGTCCTGGTGCACTTCATAGGGGCGCGGGCGCAGGGTTTTACCTTTGAGCCATTTATAAAGCAGCGTACCGCTGACACCGGCCAGCAACATGTGGATAACAGGCTGCACGCCGGAATGGCCCTGCGTAGCGAGAATACCTGCCATCACCGCATACCAGAAGATGCCATCGCCCAGGCGGGAGACGAGCCGGAAGAAATAGCGCACCAGCCGATACTGGCTAGTACGGTTGACCCGCACGCATAATGCGCTGTCGAATTTGTTAAATCGGTTTAAATACAATGCCATTCGTTGTGTCATATGACCTCCACTATACTGAGTTCAATTTAGGCTGAGTTCAATCTCGTCTAAGTTTAATTTTATTTATCTGCTTTACCTGCGCAGAATCCCATGTGCGCATGACAGGTTGATGACGGAACAATGAATATGCAATGACGTGATTCGACTGATAAATATCCGAGGAATGATCCAAGGCACTATAAAGACAAAGGCCTGCAAGATAACTATCATGCAGGCCTTATAAAAATGACGTTGATGTTGGAGCGCTAGACGGCCGCCTGCCTGACCACGTCGGCAATACTTTCCGCCAATTGCTGCACCTGCTGGCGGTCACTGCCTTCTACCATGACACGGATTTTCGGCTCGGTGCCGGAAGCGCGTAATAACACGCGACCACTTCCGTTTAGTTGCTGTTCGGCGCTTTTGACCGATGCCTGTATCACTGGGTTAGTGTCCAGGCTGATGCGCTCGGCTACCGTCACATTGATCAGCACTTGCGGATATAGCACCAGGCTGGCCCCGAGTTCGGCCAGGCTTTGCCTGCCGGCGATTACCGCATGCAAGACTTGCAGCGAAGCAATAATGCCGTCACCGCTGCTGTGCTTATCCAGGCAAAGGATGTGGCCGGAATTCTCGCCGCCCAGTTGCCAGTCATGCTCATTCAACAGTTCCAGCACATAGCGGTCGCCTACTTTGGCGCGTAGGAACGGGATATCTGCCTTACCCAAGGCATGTTCCAGCGCAAGGTTCGTCATCAGCGTGCCGACGACACCGCCGCCCAGCTTGCCGGCCTGCTGGTTATGCATGGCGATGATGTATAGCAGTTGGTCGCCATCCAGTAGGGTGCCGTTGGCATCCACCATCACCACACGGTCGCCGTCACCGTCGAAGGCGATGCCCAGGTCGGCCTGGTGCTCAACTACCGCTTTGCATAAGGCTTCGGGGTGCGTCGAGCCGGCCTGGTCATTGATATTGAGGCCGTTAGGCTGGTCGCCGATGGTGATGATCTCTGCGCCAAGCTCATGGAATACCGGCGGCGCCACATGGTAAGTCGCGCCATGTGCGCAATCCAGCACGATCTTGAGGCCGCGCAAGTCCAGTGCGGTGGGGAATGTACTTTTGCAGAATTCGATGTAGCGCCCGGCTGCATCGCTGATACGTTTCACTTTGCCCAGCTTGGCCGATTCCATTACCTGCATGGGCTGCTCCAGTTCCGCCTCGATGGCAGTTTCAATGGCATCGTCCAGCTTGGTGCCCTGCGCGGAGAAGAACTTGATACCGTTATCCTCGAACGGGTTATGCGAGGCGGAGATCACGATACCGGCCTGCGCACGCAAAGCCCGCGTGAGATAGGCGATGGCAGGCGTCGGTAGCGGGCCGGTTAGCAGCACGTTCACGCCGGCAGCGCACAAACCCGCCTGCAATGCAGATTCCAGCATATAGCCGGAGATGCGCGTGTCCTTGCCGATCAGCACTGTGGGATGCGCGCCTGGAGCAAGATGACTGTCCATGCCCGCCAGCACACGCCCTGCCGCATAGCCCAGGCGCATCACAAAG
>JAZKEL010000163.1:0-1624 GCA_040387075.1 Pseudomonadota bacterium | reverse complement strand
AAGCACTCATTACTAAACGTTTATTCATTTTTCTCTCCTTGAAACACCATAAAAAGTACATTAAAAGTAGTACCGATAATTTAAAACAAAACAATTACTATTTTTTTATTTTTCCACCTGCAGTATTTGCAGGCTAATTGGATGCCGGACCCCAGGCAGGCTCACGTACATCTCCCCCAGCTTCACTCAACCGCTGCTTCACACGTCCATCTGCGGAAACAGCAGCCAAAGTTCCTTTACCACCCACTGTCGTGGCGTACAAAATCATGCGGCCGTTAGGCGCGAAACTCGGCGCTTCGTCGCGCGATGTTTCGCTGAGTATTTGTACCTGCCCGCTGGCTATATCCTGCAGCGCCACGCGGAACTTGCCCGAGTCCTGGCGAATGTAGGCCAATGATTTGCCATCCGGTGAAACACGCGGGCTCACGATATAACCGCCTTCAAAGGTCACGCGCTTGACGTCACCACCACTGGATGAAACCTTGTATATCTGCGGGCTGCCGCCACGATCGGAGGTAAAGTAAATGGTGCTGCCATCGGCGGAGAAAACAGGCTCGGTATCGATGGTGCCGCTTTTCACCAGTGGCTGTAGCCCGGTGCCGTCTGCATTGATAGTGTAGATCTGCGAGTTGGCGCCATAGGTCAGTACGATAGCCAGCTTCTTGCCGTCAGGTGCCCAGGAAGGCGCGCTGTTATTGCCCTTGAAGTTGGCCAGCACATAGCGCTGCCCGGATACCAGCGACTGCACGAAGATGATGGGTTTCTTCTTCTCGAAGGAGACGTACGCCAGCTTGGTGCCATCCGGAGACCATTTAGGCGAAATGATGGGCTCGTTGGACGACACCACCGTTTGCGGGTTGAAACCATCGGCATCGGCCACCTGGAGCGAGTAACGCCCGTTGATCTTGGAAATATAGGTGATGCGGGTTGCGAACACACCGGGTTCGCCGGTCAGTTTCTGGTAGATGATGTCGGCTATTTTATGCGCCGTCGTCCTTAGCTGGGTAGGCGCGATGTTGAATTCAAGTCCGGCCAGCTGGTTCTGCTTGAATACATCCAGCAGACGAAACGACACCTTCAGGCGATTGCCCGGCAGGTTCTCTATGGTGCCGATCGTCAGTGCCTGTGCCTGGATGGCAGACCAGTCAGAATACTTAACCTCCGCAATATCATGCGGAGCATTCGCTACGCCACGTGTTTCCAGTACGCGGAACAAACCGCTACGGCGCAAATCGGCACCGATGATCGTGGAGATACTGTCCTGCTGGGCAGAATTAGGCGTTGCCGCCTGGGAAAAAGGCACGATGGCGATGGGAATCTGCTGGGCGGCACCGCCGACAATCTCGATGCTGAGCTCGGCTTTGCTTGCCAGGGGCATGATTACCAACAATAAACTAAGGAATATGCGGAATTTGGTCATGGATTGAATTTTGAATCAGAAACTTATAGGACACTAATCTTATGCAAAGTTCCTTATGCAGAGATTTACCATTTTAACCACTAGTTGACGTCATTCGGGCGAAATTTTAACTTTAAATCGCGAAACTGGCTGAATAGGCCAGGATCCTTAGGTACTGGCAAGGGCTGCGATAGATAATTATAGAATAAGCAGGGGCAAAGCGAA
>JAZKEL010000162.1:0-2998 GCA_040387075.1 Pseudomonadota bacterium | reverse complement strand
GTACCTACCTCAAACACTCGTTGGAACCGGAGTTCATCCATGAAGATCTTAATGCCTGTCTTAATGGCGATTTGCCTGGTTGCGTGTGTAGGCTCCAGCTCAGTTAAGCGGCCGATTGCGGTATATGATTTTGGCCTGGCTAACACAGGCGATGCTAAAGCCGGCCAACGTATTATCGCCAGGGTCGACGTTGAATCTGTCACCGCTGCAGAAGCGCTGAATTACCAGCAGATGCGTTACCGCCTGGCATATGAAAACCCTGCGCGTGTATTTTTCTATACCGAGAACCGTTGGGCATCGCCTCCTGCTGAGCTGGTTACAAATAAACTGAATGGCCTGCTGGAAACCGATAAAGGTGCGCTCAATTGCAGTTTGAAGTTGCGGCTGGATATATTCGACCAGGTATTTTCCAGTCCAGTGGCTAGCGAAGGCGTGGTGCAGATGAGTGCGGTGCTGGTCCATAAGAAAACCCGCCGGGCATTGGCAACGCATCTTGTTTCGGCGGGTGCCACGGCAAACACGCAAAACGCCCAGGGCGGCGCAGATGCCTTAGCCAGGGCCAGCAGTGCGGCTTTGTTAAATGCAATCAATTGGGCGAATGACGAGGCCGCAAAGAATCAAGCCTGCCAATACACCGGTCTTTAAAGAAGTGCTTAACAGGCTGGAGTATTTGCCAATGCTGTAATCAATGCGATCAACTCGTCCAGGTCATCGGCCGTGGTGAATGGATTCATCAGTGTAGTGCGCAGCCAAATTTCACCGTGCAACTCCACCTGCGTGAGGTGGAATGCGCCGCTTTGCACGATCTGCAAGCGGATACTAACCTGATGATCGTTCAGGGCGGTTGTATCCAGCCTTGGCTGCAGATGACGGAAGCACACGATATTGGTCTGCGGCTGCATCATCAATTCAAATTCGGCATGTGCCGCCAGTTTGCCGGCGAATGTCCTGGCAGTGCCGAAGGCCTGCTCCACCAGCATGCCCAGGCCTTGTACGCCATACAGTGAAAATGCGGCCCACAGCTTGAGCGCCATCATGCGCTTGGTGCATTCCAGCGTGCGGTAACTGACGTTATAGGCTTCCGCCTGTTCGTTATCGCCCTGGAAAAGATACGAGGCATCTTGTGCAAAGGCGGCATAGCTGTTTTTCGCTTCCCGAAACAGCACTGCAGACACGGTCGCCGGCATATACAGCAGCTTGTGCCCGTCCCACACTACGGAATCGGCCAGCGCTATGCCATGCAACTGGCCGCTGTATTTGGCGGAGAGCAAGGCCGAGGCGCCATGGGCGCCGTCCACGTGCAGCCATAACTTCTCTGCTTTGCAATAGCTGCCGATCTCCTGTAAGGGGTCTATGCTGCCGGTCGGCGTACATCCTGCGGTCGCCACCACGGCAATCACGCAATGGCCGCTGTCGACACTGGCCTGATGGGTCGCGACCAGTGCGGGCATATCCATACAGCCTTGGCTATCGGTCGCGATCTTGATCACCGCATCCGTACCCAGCCCCATGATGCCGGCCGCGCGCGACACGGAATAATGCGAGTGCTCCGAAGCCAGTATATGCAACGGCTTTCCTGCCGCGCCGGTTTTCCATATGTTCCAGTCGACACTGCGCTGGCGGGCTGCGAGCAGCGCGGTCAAATTAGCCTGTGCACCGCCGGAGGTGAGGACGCCATCGGCTTGATCCCAGCCGATAAGTGCCGTCAGCCAGCGTATCACCTGGCGCTCCAGCATGGTGGCGCTTGGCCCGGTTTCGTACACGGCCATGGCCTGGTTGGTAAGGGATGCCACCAGGTCGCACAGCGCGGCTAGCGGTAAAGGCGTAGCGACCTGGTGGCCGAGATTGTGAGGGTGATGGATTGCCAGGCTGTTCGGCAGGATGTCGCTTTTAAGTTTTGCCAGCAGTGCGTCGGCATCCAGGGTGGGCGCTTGCGGCAGGGCCTGTTGCCAGCGTGTATCTTCAATCGCGGGATTGCGCCAGCCGATCACGTCGCCTTTGCCCGCCAGGCTGGTTTTGAGCTGCTCTGCCAGCAGGTCAATCAGCGCATGCCCGGACTGGCGGAATTGCTCCGGGTCGAACATGGCGGCTATGGCCGCTGCATTCTCTTGCGGCAGGCTCATTGCGGGGCCTGGCCTCTTGTGCTCCTGGTCCTGAACCAGCCAGCGATGCTTAGCCGTTCCCGCGAAGCAGGCAATACCTCGTGGTAAAAGCGGCTGGAAAGGAATGCCACCAGCGTGCCGCCTTCAGGTTCGATATCCACGTGGGGATTATCTGCCGTGCCATCCAGGTACATACGCAATTGCCCACCGAATTCAGGCTGCCACTCCTCATTCAGGTACAGGATGGTACTGACCTGGCGTTGCGTATTGCCCTGGAACTGGTCTAGATGCTGTCCATAGCTGGCTCCCGGCGAGTAGATGGCGAAATGGCTTTCCAGATCGTACAAACCGAGATAGAGCTGTTGATTCAACGACCCGCGCAATGTTTCCATACGATGCAGGTACTGCTGCTGGGTGTGGCTGCCGATGCTTTCCTCAAGCCAGTGTATGGTATCGCCGCGTATGCTGCTTTCCCCATGCCCGGTGTCCTTGCCGGTGCCGGCGCGCCGCATCGCTCCCTCCTCTTGCAATTGCCGGGCCTCTGCTGCGAGTTCTGCAATCTGTTGTGAAGGCAGGAAATGGGGAGTCATTGCATAGCCATGGTGCATGATGTCGTTGATGAACTGACCCATAATTAGGTTCGTACCTGTAGCATCGGCGTTCGTTGCAGGCTCCTGGCCTGTAGCTGGAGTTTCCTGGGTTAACGCTGCCTGGCTTGATGTGTCCTGAATTGCTTCCATGGAGGATTCTGCGATTGAAGGGTGACCCGCATTATAGCGCTTGCGATGCTTGTGGATTTACGCTGCATTGCAGTCAATACCATGCCCGAGAAACTAGTCCGCTGATTAGGATTGTCCAAAATGGACAAATCATCTATACTTCCGCACCTTATTTGA
>JAZKEL010000161.1:3915-5625 GCA_040387075.1 Pseudomonadota bacterium | reverse complement strand
CCGGCAATGTGAATCCCATGATCAATAGCAGTGTCGCTACTATTAATACTGCCCTGTCCCACAATACTTCCTGCCCTGGATTGATGCCGGATGATGGGGCATCTATGAACCCCTTTTCCTTGCGGGAACTGTGCATATCAAGATCAGCCATGATGTTCTCTCTTTACCCAAAAACGGCACCCCCGCGAAAGGGTGCCGACTTGGAAACGCTATAGGATTTGTGGCGGTCAACCACGACTTGATAATAAGCATGTATGCAGCAACAGTACGTCATCTGCAGGCTGATTTAATTGTAGGACAAATGCTGTAATGAGCTATTTGCTAAGCTTGGGTATTATTGAGTGCCTCTAGTTCGGGCTCAGTAAAGCCGGCAGCACGGCGGGCTTCCATATTGAAGGGCCCCCTGGGTATTGGTGCTACATATCGGATGGCAAGGTCGGCATAGGTGCTGAGCGGGTCAACCTTGCGTTGCGCGCATAGCCAGGCATACCAGCGATTGCCGATGGCGACATGGCCTATTTCATCGCGCAGGATGATGTCGAGGATGGCTGCGGCTTTCATGTCGCCGGCCTGCGCCAGCTTGGCACGTACCTTGGGCGATGCATCCAGTCCGCGTGCTTCCATGGTGCGCGGCACCAATGCGATCCTGGCAAGGATGTCATCTTCAGTGCGCGCCGTCATTTCCCACAGGCTGTTGTGTGCCGGGAAATCACCGTAGGCATAGCCCAATACGTTCAGGTGGTCGGCCAGCAAGCTGAAATGCAGCGCTTCTTCATCAGCGACCTTGAGCCAGTCGAGGTAATACTCGGCGGGCATCCCTGCGAAGCGCCAGAGTGCATCCAGCGCCAGGTTGATGGCGTTGAATTCGATATGGGCCAACGCATGGATGAGCACTGCCCGGCCTTCCGGCGTATTCATGGCGCGCCGTTTAACGCTGAGCGGGGAAAGCAGTTCCGGCTTGGCGGGCTGCCCGGGGATGGGGTCTTGCGCAATCAGTAGTGCGTCGGCATCCAGTGCAAGCCTGCCATTGCTCCATGCGCGTGCCAATTCACGTACCCCCTGTGCCTTGCCGGCGGCATCGCTTACCGTCAGCCATGACAGCGCAGCACTTCTTAATTCCAATCTTAATGCCGAGTCCTGCATGAGCCTGACACTATACCAATTGCGCCTGTAACAGCTCGGCTTTTACGTAGGCGTAGATGATAGGGGCCAGCAAAAGGCCGCCGACGCCGAAGATGGTCTCCATGATGAGCATGGCCAGCAGCAGTTCCCAAGCCGAGGCTTTTATGCGGTCGCCGACTATCTTGGCGTTGATGAAGTATTCCAGTTTATGGATACCGATCAGGAATGCCAGCGCCACGATTGCGACCTTGAACGACAATCCGAGCGCGATCACGAAGATCAGCGTGTTCGAGATCAGGTTGCCGACAATAGGCAGCAGGCCAGCAAGGAAAGTGATGATCACCAGGGTTTTACTATACGGCAGGTGTATATCGGCCAGCGGCAGGATGATCAGCAGGAAGATGCCGGTAAGCGTGGTATTGATGGCGGAGATCTTGATCTGCGCAAACACGACATTCTTAAACGCGGTGCTGACCAGCGCAAACCGGTTGCGCAATTCCAGGGCCAGCGGTTTAGCCATGGCGATCGGGGCAAAGCGCTGCAGCGTCAGCAATATGCCGATGGCCAGCGCGATCAGGATATGGGCAA
>JAZKEL010000161.1:0-3905 GCA_040387075.1 Pseudomonadota bacterium | reverse complement strand
CCGTTCTTACCTATGATGGTGAGCTCCTGCCCGTGTTCCTTCAGCAGTTCGATCACGGTTCCCTTGAGTTCAAGCAGGCTCTCCGGCAAATAGGCCACCAGCGTAGGCGGAAATTTCTCACGTAGGTCGGTGAGCACATCGCCAAGTTTGGCGGCAAAACCGGCCAGGTTCTCTTCACTGCCCAGGGTGCGCGACAGGAACATCATCAATGCGGTCGCCAGCGTCACCAGAATGAACACCATCAACACCGCCGAGATGGTATGCGCCTGCTGGTAGCTGACATAGCGTTGCGGAATATGCCTGGCGACGCGCTCGCTCAGGCTTTTCGTCAAAAGATAGATCAGCATGCCGCAGAACACGGCGGGCACCATGTGCAGCAGTAATGTGGCGAATGCAAGCACGAATACGATCAGGAAACTGCTGAGTTTTATTTTATCCATACTG
Source organism: Pseudomonadota bacterium (assembly GCA_040387075.1). Taxonomy (GTDB): domain Bacteria; phylum Pseudomonadota; class Gammaproteobacteria; order Burkholderiales; family Methylophilaceae; genus DATHXC01. Next base: position 3,461 of record JAZKEL010000161.1, on the reverse strand, counting down.
GCATCTTATCAAAGTTAACGCAGCGCTTGCCTTGAGATTGAGGTGCTGGCGCGCTTTTAGACCAGGAACATCGCCATCGCCACCAGGGTAGGCGGCAAGGCGCCCAGCAACAGACCGCCCGCGCCTATTGATGAATCTTGGAAGCCCTGTTTCAGCAGGGCCACGCCGGCAGGGTTCGGCGCATTGGCGATCACCGTGAGGCCGCCACCGGCGACGGCACCGGCCACCAGCATGTACTTCGCATCGTCCGATATGCCGGCGATCAGCGATCCCAGATAGGTGAGTGCGGCATTATCCGTGATCGCGGTCAGTGCTACCGAGCCGAAGAAAAGTGCCATCGGCTCCAGCTTCGAAACAATGGGCTGCAGCCACCATTGTTGCATACCGCCGAGTACGACCAGGCCTGCCAGGAAGAAGCCGACCAGCAGGCCTTCTTTCAAGATCAAGGGATTTTGGTAACGTTCGTAAGCCTGGGTGAAGCCGAGGAATAGCAGGAATAGCCCGAAAAATATGACGGGGTGGTGGGCAAACATGACAACGCCCGCCAGGAACGCAAGGTGGATAAGGCTGACAAGCAAGGGCACAGCTTCAGGGGAGCGCGTACTGGCTGAAGTTGCAGTGCCCAGGTGCTTGCGTAACATGAAGGTGACGACGCTGGCATTCACTATCACTGCAATCGCTGCTTTCCAGCCGAAATGGGCGGCCATGAATGCCGTGTCCCATTGCCAGGTGGTTGCGACCATCAGCACAGGAGGGGCAGCATAGGAGGTCAGGGTGCCGCCTATGGACACATTCACGAAAAGCACGCCCAGCGCGGCATATTTAAGCCATTCCGGAATGCCGGGCCGGAATACCAGCGGCGCGAGCAATAATGCGGCCAGCGTCATGGCGGCCGGTTCCGTGATGAGCGACCCCAGTAGCGGCACCAGCGCCAGCCCCAGCCATACCTGCAAGATTGCAACCTTCCCTGGCAGGGCATGCGCAATCGCAAATACCGACTTACGCACGGCTTCCAGGATCGGGCGCGAGGCGGCTACCACCATGACGACAAATACGAATAATGGCTCGGTATACTGGCGCGATTCAGCATAGTCGAGCGCCTGCTTGCCGCCGGACAATACGGCCATGAAGGCGATGAGGATGAATGCCCAGAAGCCGAAGACGACTTCCACTTCGCCCAGTAAATGGAACAAGCCGGAATGGGCAGGATGGCGATGCGACAATCCGGCGATGCTTTTTGCACTGAAGGTATGCAGCAGCGCCAGGCCGAAGATGATGGCGGCGATGATGTTCATCAACTGGCTATTGATCGATTCTGGGCTCAAGTGGCTTCCTGGGTTTGTGCAATTGTATTGATGGACAGTTGCCCGTAAAGATATACGGCTGGATCATTATACTCAAGTCGGTACGGCATGCGCGGCTATGGCTAATCAGCAGGTCGCCGTACATAGTCATCGCACCATATGCATTTTTTTAAAGCAGCTTGTAATTGGTCGGCGCAAATACGGTGCACGATGCACAGCGAGCCATGTTTACACGGACATGGGCTTGCCTGCATAAGGCTTTGCCATAAGGGCCGAACGTTCAGCCTGTTGCAAATGCTCTGGTGTGGTTGTTGCTTCTACTATCCTGTATAAATCGCCTGTATAAAATCGATTTTCCCTATCGATTCCCCTTATGGCAGAACAGCATCTCAAGGCATATCTATGAAACAGGAAGCCATGAAGGAAGTAAGCAACTCCAACCACGAACACCACCTCAAGCAGAACATCCGCTACCTGGGGCGGGTGCTTGGCGAGGTGATCACCGCCAAGGACGGCAAAGCCACCTTCGACATCATCGAAAGCATACGCAAGGCCGCCGTCAAATTTCACCGTGATGACGACCCAGCGGCCTCCGCCCTGATGGAGAAACTGCTGAAGAAACTGACGCCGGACCAGACCATCTCCGTCGTGCGTGCCTTCAGTTATTTCAAGCACCTGGTGAATATTGCGGAAGACGTCTACGCGCACCAGCAGACGCGGCTGAACGAAGACAATCACGCTCCCGGCATGCTGGCCCACTCGCTGGCGAAAATCACGCAGAAAGAACTGACCTTCAAGGAAGTGAAGGAGTTTTTCCGCACTGCGCTCATTTCGCCGGTGCTCACTGCACACCCGACCGAGGTGCAGCGTAAAAGCATACTGGATATCGAGCGCGTCATTTCATCGCTGCTGGCGGAACGGGCGAACCTGATCTCCAGGAAAGAGCTTGAGCGTAGCGACCTGCTGATCGAGGGTGCCATTAGCGCCCTCTGGCAGACCCGGATGTTGCGGTTCACCAAGCTCAGTGTCAGCAATGAGATCGAGAATGCACTCAGCTATTACCAGATGACCTTCCTGGAAGTGATCCCCGAATTGCTGCAGGACCTGGAGCGCGAGCTTAACAAGCAATACTCCCATAACAAAAAACAGGATTACCACCTGCCTGGCTTCCTGCAGATGGGGAGCTGGATAGGCGGCGACCGCGATGGCAACCCGTTCGTCAACGCCAGTACACTGGCGCAGGCTATCGATCACCAGGCCATGACGGCGCTGCATTTCTACTTGAAAGAGCTGAATTCGCTGCGCCGCGAATTATCCTTGTCGACGCGGCTGGTGGAGGTGAGCCCGGAGCTGGCAGCACTGACGCAACTTGCACATGACGCCTCCCCCCATCTGCAGGACGAGCCATACCGCCTGGCGCTCAACGGCATCTACTACCGGGTGGGCGCCACCGTCAACCAGCTTACTTCGCTGGAAGGGCCGGTGACGGAAGGGATGGTCGCTTATGAAAATGCAGATCAACTGTTGGCAGACCTGAATGTCGTCGTCGATTCTCTCAAGCAGATGCAGGGTGAAGCGCTGGTCTACCCACGGCTGGGCAAGCTGATCAAAGCCATCGAGACTTTCGGCTTCCATTTGGCGACCATCGACATCCGCCAGTCTTCCGATGTGCATGAAAACGTGATCAGGGAGCTTTTCCTCAAGGCCGGCTACGACTTCAATTACGCCGAGCTGGACGAGCAGGAAAAAATCAAGACGTTGCTCGACGAGCTAAAGCAGCCGAGGTTGCTGTTCTCGCCGTTCCAGCAGTATTCCGAGCTGGTGCACAGCGAGATGGAAATCCTCAATACCGCACGCGATATCCGCAAGATTTTCGGCGCCAGGGCGATACGCCAGTACATCATCTCGCATACGGAAACACTATCCGACCTGCTGGAAGTAGCGCTGCTACAAAAAGAGGCCGGTCTGCTGAAAGGTGTGTGGGGCTCGCAAAAGATCGAGATGGATCTCAACATTGCGCCGCTCTTCGAGACCATCGCCGATTTACGGCATGCGCCCATGATCATGGGGCAGTGGCTCAGCCTGCTGGGAATCCGCCATGTATTGCGCAACCAGGGCAACGAGCAGGAGATCATGCTGGGCTATTCCGACAGCAAT
>JAZKEL010000160.1:0-3193 GCA_040387075.1 Pseudomonadota bacterium | reverse complement strand
GTGTTGCGCTTCTTCAAGGAATTCAATTACGAAAAAATCGGCCTCAGCTGCCGCCTGCGCGGCGATGTCTGCCGCATGGACGGCGTGGGCTCTACCTTAGAATCTTCTACGCCGCAGAGCTATGTGATCGTCAAGGGTAGCGGCGTGCCGTCCATCACGGTCATGGGTTACAATCACAGCGTGAGTTGGGGCGATTTCCTGGAGCGCATCAAGCGCATCACGGCAGGCAATGTGAAGCCGGTGATCGAGTAATCATTGCGACAATACGCGCTTTCCCAGTATTCAATGTGGCATGGCTAGGAGTTTCAAATGAAGCGTTTCAATACGAACTGGTTATGGGCCAACTTGGTATGGGTAGTTACAGCAGCCCTGGTATTGCCGGCGTGCGTCACCATCAATATCTACTTCCCTGCCGCCGCGGCCGAAAAGGCGGCCGACAAGATTATCGATGAAGTCTGGCAGATAGACCCCGGCAAGCAGCCGGCCAAACAACCAGACGCGCCAGCCTCGGCGCCTACGTCTACTCAATAAGCGCCGGAAAATTAAGTGAATATCACAGGAACCCCGTCATGAAGAACATCGTCCTCGCTGCAACACTACTATTCTCAAGCCTGCTGGTACCGTGCACTGTGCTGGCGGCGGCCGACATTGAAGTCAACACGCCGGCCGTGGCTGCCATCAAGAACAGCATGCAGGCCCGGCACGGCCAACTGGCGCCGTATTACGCCAGCGGTGCGGTCGGCCTGACGCAGGATGGCATGGTGGCCGTACGCGACGCCGCTGCAGTGCCGCTGTCGCAACGCCAGGGCGTCAACAGCCTGGTGGCTGCCGAAAACGGCGACCGCAATGCCTTGTATAAAGAGATCGCCAGCGGCAATGGCCATCCCGAATGGGAAGCCGAGATACGCAGTACCTTCGCCCAGCGCTGGGTACAAAAAGCCCAGGGCGGCTGGTGGTACCAGAGCGGCGGCGGCTGGGTAAAGAAATAATCCTAAAAAATTAATGGTAAACATAATCCAAACAATAGCGATGGACTCCCAGCAATGACACCCACCCTGGTCTTCGATATCGAAACCATCCCCGACACCGAGGGCCTGAAAAACCTGCTCGGCCTGCCGCCGGAAACCTCGGCGGAGGATGTCGCCAATATCGCCTTCCATAAACGCCGCCAGCATAACGGCAGCGAGTTCCTGCCCTTGCACCAGCACCGTGTGGTAGCCATCTCCTGTGCACTGCGGGAGGGCGATAATTTCAAGGTGTGGACGCTGGGATCGCCTGACGAACCGGAAGGCCAGTTGATCCAGCGGTTCTATGACGGCATCGAGAAGTACACGCCCAATGTGGTGTCGTGGAACGGTGGCGGGTTCGACCTGCCGGTGTTGCATTACCGCGGCATGATCCATGGCGTGCAGGCGCCGCGCTACTGGGACATGGGCGACGACGACCGCGAATTCAAGTGGAACAACTACATCAGCCGTTACCACATGCGGCATCTCGACCTGATGGATGTGATGGCGATGTTCAACGCCCGTGCCAATGCACCGCTGGACGAGATCGCGCAGTTATGCGGCTTTCCCGGAAAACTGGGGATGGACGGCAGCAAGGTTTGGGGCGCCTATTGCAAAGGCGAGATCGAGGCCATCCGCAACTATTGCGAAACCGATGTGGCGAATACCTACCTGGTGTTCTTGCGATTCCAGCTGATGCGGGGTTTGCTGAATGCGGAGTCGTACGCAGCTGAAATCGACACTGTGCGCACTACACTGGCGGCGTATGCATTGCCACACTGGCAGGAATTTCTCGATGCATGGAAATGATGTAAGTGCGATGGCGTAAATTGTGCTTTTAATGCGCGGGCTATGCATTTGCAATGGCTTGAATGATCTGCTGATCGTTCTACAAGAATCCTGGTGCAAATAAGACTCGGAACGAGTGATGATCCCCCCCATAATTATCGATATCGAAGCTTCAGGCTTCGGCAAGAACAGTTATCCCATCGAGATCGGCTATATTGCTGAGGATGCGGAAACCTGGTGCTGCCTGATCAAGCCGGAAGCGGATTGGCAACACTGGGATGAAACTGCGGAAAGCACGCACGGCATTTCACGTGAACGCCTGGCGGAATTAGGTAAACCCGCTGCTGTAGTGGCACAACTCATGAACGACCGGTTGCAGAACTGCACGGTCTATACGGATGGCTGGGGACATGATTTCATCTGGCTATCGCTCTTGTTCGAAACCGCCAATATTTCCCCGCACTTCAAGATAGAGGATCTGCGTAAGGTGCTGAAGCCGCACCAGGAAGCGATATGGGAAGTCACCAAGAGCCAGGTGCAGGAAGAGTTGAAGGCGCATCGTCATCGCGCAAGCAGCGATGCACAAGTGATACAGCTAACCTGGCTGCGAACACGTGCTGCGTATGAAGCCTTGCGTTAGCTGCTAGGCGTTAGCTATATTAGATATAGTAGCTAGCGGTTCTTTTTAGCTATTATCTTCTGGAGTAGCTGTCACCTGGATAGCATTGCCAGGGGTGTAATACTCTTTGTTCGAATGCTTGATGCTGGCATCGTCCCAGGCAAAGCCCATGGCTAATGGCCCGAATAGCAGCATCGCACATAAAATATTCACTAGTTTGTTCACGATAAGCTCCACGCAGATAACTGGATTTACTCTTGAATGACGCCACCAATATAAATTTCCGATGGGCAATTCCAAATTCATCAAATGCTGATTGTGCTGTAGGACATTTCAGAAAAATTAGCAGGATGATTCCGAATGCGTGCATCCAGGAAGTATCTCTCTATCGGAGTTATCCTACCTGTGAATAGTCCATCTCCTATGCCTGCCCATACTGCTCAAGCCTAATATCGTTGCGTGGACATTCAGCTAATGACATGTTCCTGACTAATAAATAATTACTTTGGAGAGAGAACGATGCGTAAATTAATGGTAACGATTTCCACCTGTGCTGTTCTTGGCACGAGTGTCTTGGCGTTTGCGGCAACTGCCGATAAGATGGATGAATCCACCAATGCAAATACCAATGTGGACGTGAAGACACAGAACTTGCAGCAAAAGCCTAACAGCGATGAGCCGCAGGCCACAGACAAGAAGTCGCATAAAAGCATGAAGACTTCCCACGAGCACAAATCCAACGTGGAACCATCCAGCGATGAAATGAGCGCATCGGGTA
>JAZKEL010000159.1:0-2726 GCA_040387075.1 Pseudomonadota bacterium | reverse complement strand
ATTCTTCAATAGCTGGTTGATCAGCACTTCCATGGCATAGGTGCCGTAGCGCATGGATTCCGAGACCGGGCTATCTTTATCGGCACTGCCGTTTTCCGGCAGCATGAAATGATTCATGCCACCGATACCGGCCACCGTATCGCGTATGCATGCCGATACGCAGGAGCCCAGCACAGTGACGATCACCATGTCCTTATTGGTGTAGTAATACTCACCGGGTGAGATTTTTGCCGCTTCGCAATCGAAAGTACGATCAAAATACAGCGTAGAAGATACCGCCTCTTCTACTATGCTCATAGCTTTTCTCTGAGTTTCGATGCTGCCATGTTGGTGTCTTGCCCTTTGCTTAATTCATATACAGTCTTACCACGTAGTCTAAAGGCATTCGAAACATACAGGAAGTTCTCTGAGTGGCCAGCAAACAGCAATGCATTCGGTTTCATCAATGGTACAAAACGGCTAAGGATTTTGGACTGGGTGGGTTTGTCGAAGTAGATCATGACATTCCTGCAAAAAATGACGTCGAATGTTTCTTTAAGATCCCAACGTTCATCCAGTAAATTGAGCTGGCGAAATGTAATCAGGTTGCGCAATTCATTGCGGACCCGCACCGACCCTTCATGCTTCCCGGTGCCTTTCTGGAAAAAACTTTTACGGCGCTTATCCGATAATTTGCTTACCCGTTCATAGGGATATACACCATGGGAAGCAGTCGCCAGTACGTTGGTATCGATATCGGTAGCAATAATCTCAACGGGCGGCTGCAAGGTGCCGAACGCTTCGCACGCGGTCATGGCGATGGTATACGGTTCTTCGCCGGTGGAGGCGGCAGAGCACCATATACGGATAGGCCTGCTCAGCTGCGATAGATGTTCTGCCAGGATGGGGAAGTGATGTTCTTCACGGAAGAAGGAGGTGAGGTTAGTGGTCAATGCATTGGTAAATGCCTCCCACTCATCCGCATCATTCTTGCTCTCAAGCTTATCCAGGTACTCTTTGAAGGACATATGACCCAGCACACGTAAACGCCTGCCGATCCGGCTGTACACCATGTCGGTTTTTGCTTCGGACAGTGAGATGCCTGCATGCTGGTAGATTAGCTTACGGACTCGATCAAAATCATGGCCGGTGAATTCAAATTCACGGTCGTCCTGGTTTTTTTCTTTTAGCATCATGCGTTTTCCATAAATCTCAGTTGATCAGCTACCTACTATTCCATAACGCTTGAGATCGTCAGGTGGTAAAACGATGCTGACTGATTACATATTAATAACCGTTGCTGACCAGACGCTGATTTACATGGGCCACATCCTGATCGTCCAGGACGAACACGCTCACGGCAGCGAATAACTGCTCCGACTGCTCCATCAGCGATTCGGCTGCTGCTGCAGCTTCTTCTACCAGGGCTGTATTTTGCTGGGTAACGTCATCCATCTTCATCACGGCTTCATTGACCTGGGCAATGCCGGCACTTTGCTCACTGGAGGCGGCCGCGATTTCACCGATGATATCGGATACGCGTTTCACCGAATTCACGATCTCCTCCATGGTCTTGCCGGCCTCTTCGACCTGTGCGCTACCTTCCTTGGTCTTGTCCACGGAGTTGGTGATCAGTTCCTTGATCTCCTTGGCAGCAGAAGCGGAGCGCTGCGCCAGGCTCCGTACTTCGCCGGCCACCACGGCAAAGCCACGGCCCTGCTCGCCGGCACGCGCAGCTTCCACTGCTGCGTTTAAGGCCAGGATATTGGTCTGGAATGCAATGCCATCGATCACGCTGATGATATCCTCGATCTTGCGGGCGCTTTCGTTAATGGAGGTCATGGTAGCCACAACGTTCGATACTGCATGACCACCCTTCACCGCCACGCCTGAAGCCGCCAAGGCAAGCTGGTTAGCCTGTTTCGCATTGTCGGCATTCTGTTTCACAGTAGAAGCAAGCTCTTCCATGCTGGAAGCGGTTCTTTCCAGGGATGAAGCCTGCTCTTCCGTACGGCGGGAAAGATCCGCATTGCCTTGCGCGATCTCCTTCGAAGCCGTATTGATGGTTTCGGCCGATATCTTCACGGTGACGATCGGGCCGACGATCATCTCCAGCGTTTCATTGACCCCTTCCACGATCTTGCGGAAGTCGCCATGGTGCAGGCTTGCATCGGCGCGTACTGAAATGCGCCCTTCCCGTGCTGCATTGGCAAGCATCTGCGCATCGCTATTGAGTGCCTTCAAGTTTTTACGGACATGTTCGATGGTTTCGTTGATAAAGGCCTTCTTGCCGGGGAACTGCTCGAGCTTCGCATCGAAATTACCCTCGCCGAATTCCTTGACGCAATTCATGGCTTGCTCGGTCAGCTTAATCTGCCCCGCTACGATGGTGTTGATGGCGACTGCCATTTCATTGAATCCGCCTTTGAACAGGTGCGCATGCAATGTCATGTCGATGTTGCCCTGCTCGTGCTCCGCTGTCACCCAGTTTACGGAATCCACAATACCTTTCAGCTTGGCCTTCAGGCGATCCAGGTTTTTATTGATCTCCGCCTTCTTGCCTGGAAACTCCTGGATCTGTACATCGAACTCACCATCGCCCAGCGCGCGCATCAGTTGGATCATTTGCGCTTTTTCAGAGACATGGCCGCTCACCATGCTATTGATGCCTTTTGCAACATCCGCATAAGCACCCTGGTATTTTGCGGTGTCGATCAGCACATCGACGTCGCCGGCATCATGCTCTT
>JAZKEL010000158.1:0-2365 GCA_040387075.1 Pseudomonadota bacterium | reverse complement strand
TATGCGGAGGACGCCGGCGTGCATTTCGACGGGCAATTGCAGGTGGCGATCAAGCAGGGCGATAAGGTCATCGTCCAGCGGGCAGAAAAGACGGTATCGCTGCTGCACCCGCTTGGGCATAGTCATTACGATATGCTGCGCGAGAAATTGAACTGGGGCTAGACCGTGCTGCAAACCCTTTCCATCCGTGATTTTGTCATCGTCGACAAGCTCGACCTTGAGTTCGATCGCGGCTTCACTGTGCAGACCGGCGAAACCGGGGCCGGCAAATCCATCCTCATCGATGCGCTATCCCTGGCCCTGGGCGCGCGTGGCGAGGGTGGCATCACCCGCGCCGAATGCGACAAGGCAGAGATCGTCGCCAGCTTCGACATTGCCAAGCTGAAGGAATTGCAATCCTGGCTGGCGACCAATGAAATCCCCAACGATGACAACCAGCTGATATTGCGCCGTGTCATCCATGCCGACGGACGCTCGCGCGCGTTTATCAACGGGCTTCCATCTGCTATCCAGCAATTGCGCGATGCCGGCGAATTCCTGGTCGATATCTATAGCCAGCATGCCCATCATTCCCTGCTTAAAGCCAGTTACCAGCGGCAGATCCTGGATGATTATGCCGGCCTGTCGGCGCTGAGCCTGCAGGTGGCGGAGCAATACCGTAGCTGGCATGAACTGCATATGCGTCGGATTGAGATGGAGCGTAATTCTGCTGCGTATGCAGATGAGCTGGCAGAGTTGCGCGACCAGGTACGCGAACTGGCACCATTGGCCATCCCGCCTGAAGACTGGGAGCAGTTGCAGCAAGAGCATGTGAGGCTTGCGCATGGAGCCAGCCTGCTATCCGGCAGCGAAGAATGCCGCGACTTGCTTGGCGAAAGCGAATTCTCTGCCTTGCGGCAGCTCAATAGCGTCCAGCATAAATTGCAGGCATTGTGTGAATACGATACCAGTCTGCAGGAAGCGCTCAGTACCCTGGACTCCGCCATTATCCAGCTGGATGAAACCGAGCGTTTCCTTAATCGTTACGTGCAGCGTACCGAGTTGGATCCTGCCCGCCTGGCCGAGGTTGAGGCCAGGATGCAAGCCCTGCATGCTATATCCCGCAAGCACCGCGTCCGCCCGGAGGAGTTGCCGGAGTTACTGGCCGGTTGGCAAGCGCGCATGATGGAACTTGAGGGCTTTGCTGGGGAAGGCGAACTGAAACAAAAGGAGGCCGACGCTTATGCCGCCTACGATAGACTGGCGCAGCAGCTCAGTGACGGTCGTCGACACTATGCTGTATTACTAGGCGAGAAAATCACCGCTGAAATGCAGCGGCTTGCTCTAGCCGGAGGCAGTTTTTCGGTCGCACTTACCACTCAGGATGCAGCGGCAACCGGGCTTGAAAACGTGGAGTTCCTGGTAGCCGGCCATGCCGGCGTCGCTGCCCGGCCCTTGGCGAAAGTTGCCTCAGGCGGTGAGCTTTCCAGGATCAGTCTTGCCATCCGCGTGACCACTGCCCAGCAAGGCGACATCCCCAGCATGATATTCGATGAAGTGGATGTGGGTATTGGGGGCGGAGTGGCAGAGGTCGTCGGCCAGTTGCTGAAGCAGTTAGGCGCCAAGCGCCAGGTGCTGGTCATTACGCACCTTCCGCAGGTCGCGGCGCAGGGGGCGCATCACCTCAAGGTAAGCAAGACGCAGCATGGCGGCCATACCTTGAGCCACATCCATGCGCTGGAGAGCGGCGAACGGGTGGAGGAAATATCGCGCATGCTGGGCGGGGTGGAGATCACCGACACGACCCGTAACCATGCCCGGGAAATGCTCAGCCTCACCGATAAGTAGCGCGTGTCAGAACCTGATGAAATAGGGAGCGGCGCTAAGCAGGCCGCCGATAGCGACCAGGGCGATCGTGTTGGCAATAAAGTAAGGGTAAATCATCAGGGATAATCCACAGAAAAGCGGCACCAGGCGCTGCTGCTTTTTGCCGTAAATAAAATAACCCAGGCCGACCGAGCCGAACAGCATCCCCCAGAAAAGTTGTGCGGGATTGTCCAAGGCGCTTATATGTCAGTCAGCCGTCGGCAGGCTAGGGCTTATTTTTGACAGGGCTGTTTGGAGCAAAGCCCGTAGATGGTCAGTGCGTGATCCTGCATGGTGAATCCGCGGTCCGTCGCTGCCATTTTCTGGCGTTTCTCGATTTCTTCATCGTAAAACTCTTCCACACGTCCGCATTTAACGCACACGATATGGTCGTGATGGCCGCCCTGGTTGAGTTCGAATACCGCTTTGCCGCTTTCGAAATGATGGCGTACCAGCAGGCCGGCTTGCTCAAACTGGGTTAGCACGCGGTATACCGTTGCCAGGCCCACGTCTTCACCGG
>JAZKEL010000157.1:0-8700 GCA_040387075.1 Pseudomonadota bacterium | reverse complement strand
GTGTCGCACGCCATTTCCACCGACGAGCTGCGTAGCATCGTGCTGGAAGCCGGCGGCTATATCCCCAAGAAAAACCGCGCCATCCTGCTTAACCTGTTCGACCTGGAAAAAGCCACGGTGGACGACGTGATGACAGTGCACACGCAGATCGAATCGCTGAATTTCGACGTGCCCATGGAGGACATTATCCAGCGCATCTCTTCCAGCCATCACACCCGCTTGCCGGTGCGTCAGGGAGCCAATGAAGAAATTATCGGTATTCTGCATATCCGCAAGGTGATCAACCAGTTGCGTAGCGGCGAGCTGGAAATGGACAGCCTGAAGGCCATCATTACCCCCGCCTACTACATACCATCCGGCACGCCTTTGTATACACAGATGCAACAGTTCCAGGAAAACCAACAGCGCATTGCCCTGGTGGTGGACGAGTACGGTGAACTCAAGGGCCTGGTCACACTCGAAGATATACTGGAAGAGATCATCGGCGACTTCACCAGCCAGTCGCCGTTGCGCAACACGCACTACCATCAGGATGAAGACGGCAGCTGGCTGGTAGACGGCAGCAGCAACCTGCGCGAGCTGAATAAAAAACTGGGACTGACATTGCCGCTCGACGGCCCGCGCACACTGAATGGCCTGGTGATCGAGCATTTCGAGGACATCCCGGAACCCGGCACCACCTTCAAGATAGGCTCGTACGCGCTGGAGATCGTCCAGACCCAGGACAGGATCGTGAAGAGCGTCCGCATATACTCGCTGGCCTGAACCTGATTTCATTGTCCAGGCCCGGCCTGCGTTGTTTGGCAGAATTAACGCCATTACCCATATTTAATTCAGGCTTGAAATTTTTAAGATTAGGCCCACAATAGGTACTAACATATGGCAAGAACGAAACAACACGAAGATACGATAGAAGCCACACGGACGCAAAAGCCCAAGCCGCCGTCCATGTATAAAGTATTTTTGTTTAACGACGACTACACGCCTATGGAATTTGTTGTGGATGTCATCCAGCGTATATTTAACAAGACGCTTGAACAATCCACCCAAATAATGCTCCAAGTACATACGGAAGGAATCGGCATCTGCGGCATCTATCCCCACGATATCGCAGAGACCAAAGTGAACCAGGTACTGAATTATGCTCGTGAACAGCAACATCCCTTGCAATGCGCCATGGAAGAAGTTTAAGGAATAATATGATCGCTCAGGAACTCGAAGTCTCACTACACATGGCCTTTATGGATGCACGCCAGAAGCGGCACGAGCTCATTACCGTTGAGCATCTCCTGCTGGCCATGATCGACAATCCAACGGCAGCGGACGTGTTGCGCTCATGCGGCGCCAACCTCGACGGCCTGCGCACCGAACTCGCCAATTACATCGAAGAACATACGCCCACCGTGGACGGCACCGATGAGGTGGATACCCAGCCTACGCTCGGCTTCCAGCGCGTCATACAGCGTGCCATCCTGCACGTGCAGTCTTCCGGCAAGAAAGAAGTGACCGGTGCGAACGTACTCGTTGCGATATACGGCGAAAAAGATTCCCACGCGGTATTCTTCCTGCATCAGCAAGGCGTCACCCGCCTGGATGTGGTCAATTTCATCTCCCACGGCGTTGCCAAAGTAGCGGATACCGGCTCGAAACGTGCCGAAACCGAACAGGAAGCAGAAGGCGAAGCCGCACCGGCTGGCGCACTGGAGAACTTCACGCTCAACCTCAACCAGGCCGTGCTTGCGGGCAAGATCGATCCATTGATCGGGCGCGAACAGGAGCTGGAACGTGTGATCCAGACCTTATGCCGTCGTCGCAAGAATAACCCATTGCTGGTCGGTGAAGCCGGCGTTGGCAAGACTGCCATTGCCGAAGGCCTGGCACGCCGCATCGTCGAGAAAAACGTGCCCGACGTGCTCGCCAATGCCGTCATCTACTCGCTGGATATGGGCGCACTGCTGGCCGGCACGAAATACCGTGGCGACTTCGAGCAACGCCTGAAAGCAGTGATGAAGAAGCTTGCAGAACAGCCGGACTCTGTCCTGTTCATCGACGAGATCCATACCCTGATCGGTGCTGGCGCTGCCAGTGGCGGTACGCTGGATGCGTCCAATCTGCTCAAGCCCGCCCTTTCCAACGGTTCGCTCAAGTGCATAGGCGCAACCACCTACCAGGAATACCGCGGCATCTTCGAAAAAGACCATGCGCTGTCACGCCGTTTCCAGAAAGTGGACGTGGTGGAACCGAGCGTCGCAGAAACCGTGCAGATCCTGAAAGGCCTGAAATCGCGCTTGAGAAACACCACAGCGTGAAATACACGTCTTCTGCATTGAACACCGCTGCGGAATTGTCTGCCAAGTACATCAACGACCGGCATTTGCCCGATAAGGCCATCGATGTCATCGATGAAGCCGGTGCTGCGCAACGCATACTGCCAAAATCCAAGCAGAAAAAGATCATCGGCGACAAGGAGATCGAAGACATCATCGCCAAGATTGCGCGCATTCCGCCCAAGAACATTTCTTCGGACGACCGTACTGCATTGAAGACCCTAGACCGCGACCTGAAAGCCGTCGTGTTCGGCCAGGACAAGGCTATCGAGTCACTGACATCCGCTATCCAGATGGCCCGCAGCGGACTGGGCAGCGGCCAGAAACCGATCGGTTCCTTCCTGTTCTCCGGCCCGACCGGTGTCGGCAAGACCGAAGTCGCGCGTCAGCTAGCGTATACACTGGGCATCGAGCTGGTACGTTTCGACATGTCGGAATACATGGAGCGCCATGCGGTATCGCGCCTGATCGGTGCGCCGCCTGGCTATGTGGGTTTTGAACAGGGCGGCCTGATGACGGAAGCTATCAGCAAGCACCCGTATTGCGTATTGCTGCTGGACGAGATCGAAAAAGCGCATCCGGACATCTTCAATATCCTGCTGCAAGTCATGGATCATGGCACGCTGACGGACAACAACGGCCGCAAAGCCGATTTCCGCAACGTCACCATCATCATGACCACCAATGCGGGGGCGGAAGCGATCTCCAAGACCAGCATAGGCTTCAACCTGGCGAAGAGCACAGGCGATGAAATGGCGGAAATCAAGCGTCTATTCAGCCCTGAATTCCGCAACCGCCTGGATGCCACGGTTTCGTTCTCGCCGCTTTCTTCCGAGATCATCATGCGCGTGGTGGATAAATTCCTCATGCAGCTTGAAGACCAGTTGCACGAGAAAAAGGTGGATGCCACGTTCAGCGACAAACTGAAAGCGTACCTGGGCAAAAAAGGATTCGATCCATTGATGGGTGCGCGACCTATGTCACGCCTGATCCAGGACACCATACGCCGCGCCCTGGCGGATGAGTTGCTGTTCGGCCGCCTGGCCAACGGCGGACATGTGAGCGTTGACGTGGATGACAAGGATGAGATCAAGCTGACATTCGAAGATGCCAGCGAAAAATCCTCAGATACGCTGGCTGCAGACGTAGCCACTTAAACAATCCTGTAACAGCAGTAATTAAAATCCGGTATCGATCGCTAATGGGCGATCCATACCGGATTTTTTTGCATCACGTCCGTGAATAATGTCGATTGCACCCGTGCCTCCAACCAGCCCCTGAGCCGGGGATAGGGTGCGTCGTTAAACCAGGCGGAGTCCACACCGGCGAACTGGCGTATGAACGGGAAGATAGCAATATCCGCCATGGAGAGAGCATCCCCGAACAGGCAGGCTGAAACCAGCAGATGGTCTTCCAGCATATGCAAAAACACTTCACCCTGTTGTCGATAATGTTCTACGGAGAATTCCGGGTAGCGTTCCGGGTATTTGTAACGATCCAGCGCCTGCTTGAATTCATGATCGTTCACCAGTATCAGCGCCTCCATTGCATCGCGTTTCTCCGGGTCGCCCGGCAAACGCCAGCCGTCCGCATCCCTCTGCTGCAAAGCCCAGCGCATGATATCCAGGCTTTCTTCCAGCACTTCCCCACTCTCCAGCAGCAATACCGGCACGGTGGCTTTGGGCGATAGCTGAATCATATGCAGGGGTTTATTCCTGAGCTCGATCTCACGGATTTCGGCATCGATACCGGCATAGCGCAATGCCATACGGGCACGCATGGCGTACGGACAGCGGCGATATGAGTAAAGCACAGGTCTTTGCATCGGCGCCAATCTACTCGCCGATCAGGTGTAAGAGCACATGGCGAGTGTGCGAAGCCAGCCGGTGTTCATACAGGAATATGCCCTGCCAGGTACCCAGTGCGACTTTGCCTTCTAAAAGAGGAATGGCCAGGCTGGTCTGCGTAAGCGCACTGCGCACATGCGCAGGCATATCGTCCGGGCCTTCTGCAGTATGGATAAACAATGCATCGCCATCCGGCACCAGGCGGGCAAAGAATCGCTCCATGTCCACCAGCACTTCTGAATCGTAGTTTTCATTGATCAGCAAACTGGCGGATGTATGCTGGATATACAAGGTGAGCATGCCGGTATGCATGCCGCTGTTGGCGGCCCACGCCTGGATGGCAGGTGTAATGTCGTAAAGACGGCGGCCGGTGGTTTTAAGGCTGATCTGGTGGGTTAGCTGGTGCATGGGAACTCCAAGGGACAAAATATCCAGTCTAATTATAACGATAGATGCAATTCAGGCTGAACAACTGGTATATTAATATGGCGCCCAAGATAGCTATCCTTCAAATACTGCAGAACATTAAAGAATAATCATGCTATTGCGATATTTCCGGAACACCACAGAACCTGCCCATCTTTCTGTCTTGCGCAACGTTCCATTATTCTCCGGCCTGCCCACGCACGAACTGCAAACGCTTGATGACCTGCTGCACCAGCGCAGCTATGTATCCAGCGAAATCATCTTCGACCAGAACGAAGAAGGCCAGGCCATCTACTTTGTGCTGTCCGGCAAGGTATTCATCTACCGTCAGAACCAACCCGATCCCATCGCCGAGCTTGGTGCCGGGCTGTTCTTCGGCGAACGTGCCTTGCTCGCCGATCTGCCGCGGGTGGCCCAGGCGAAAGCCGGCGAGGACTGCGTGCTGGCTGTCCTGTTTCGCGATGACTTCCTGAACCTGCTGAAAACGCACCCGCAGATCGCAGCGAAAATAACTGAACACGCGACCTTCCGTGACTTAAACCAGCCGTTGGCCAGTGAAGAAAGCAGTAATTCCTTATCCACCACTCCCAATGTGCCGGGACCTGTCACCTGGCTGGGCATACTGGCTGCCACCTGTCTTACGCTGTTCGCCTTCAAAACCATATTATGGCTGGTAGTGCCCTTCCTGCTGGCGCTTATCCTGTATTACCTGCTGTCGCCTATCGCCAAGAAAATGGTGCAGTCCGGCTTCAGCCACCAGCTTACTGCCGTCAGCCTGAGCGGGGCATTCCTGTTTGCCATCGGCCTGGCCGTACTGCTGTTCTACCCGCTCACCATGGCGAATGCCGAAATGTGGCAAGCCAGCCTGATACGTTACTTGTCGGGAGGCGCTGTGCTTCTCGACCAGATATTACAGGGCATGCAGCAACGCTTTGCTTTCCTGCACAACGCCAAGTTCGGCCAGGATATCTACCTCGAATTCAAGGATTTTTCGGACCATTTTTCGGACAAATACCTGGGCAGTTTATTGCTGTCGCTGGCGGCATGGCTACCTTCGTTGCTGCTCGCGCCTGTCATTACCTTTTTCATGCTGAAAGACGGTGCGTCCATGCGCAAGATGCTGGGCGGCGCCGTGCCCAATGCCTTCTTCGAAAAAACGCTCTACCTGATACACGCCATCGACAGGACGGCAAGGCTGTATTTTGTCGGCCTGATGAAGATGACCATCGTCGATGCGCTCATCATGGCGCTGGTGTTCTGGATACTGGGCCTGCATTACGCATTGTTATTGGGCCTAATCGTCGCCATATTGTGCTGGATACCTTACCTGGGCCCTATCCTGGGGTTTGCGATCGTCATGATGGTGACGGCGTCCGACTTCCCCGGCAACACCACCATGCTGTATGGAATTGTAGGCTTGTTCATCACCATGCGCGTGCTGGATGACTTTGTGCTGTTGCCGCTGATCATCGGCAAGAGCCTGCGCATACATCCCCTGCTCACGGTGATGATGTTCCTGGTAGGCGAAGCCATTGCGGGAATCCCAGGGCTGATGCTGGCGATCCCTATCCTGGGGGTGGTGATGGTGCTGGGCGAAACCTTGGAGATCATCCTGACCGACAAACGCCTGAGGGCCCGATACCGGCATTCGCAGACGCTGGCATGGCAGGCTGCAAGCCAGGATTTAACAATCAAGTAATGAACAAGCAAGTCATAGCCATAAAAAAAGCCGGCCTATCCAGGCCGGCTTTTTTTACTAGCGTCTTGCATTACCAGCCGTAACGGAAACTCCCGCCCCAGCCTGGCCCATACGGACGACGGCCCCAGTAAGGGCCGTATCCACCATACCCACCGTATCCCCAGAACGGGTCGTAATAACGCATCGAATCGTACTGGCGTTTCAGGCGTTGCTGTTCGATCTGTTTCTGCTTCTCGCGCTTGTTGATCTCATCGGCAAATCCGTCCCGCACGGCATTTTCACGAGCGGTGTGTATGTAATCCAGCACCTTGGGATCCACACCCTTTTTATTCAGGTCCACCACTTGCGAAGCCGTCAGGTCGTATTGCGTATTGCTGGCCTTCAGTTTGGCGATGAGCTCCTCAGGCGGCGTGATCTTGGAAAGCGACACCAGCTCATCCAGGGAAATATTAGGGATGGGTTTCGGCATGATGCGATCCAGCTCTTCCGCTGAGATGCGCTTTATCTGCGGCTCTTGCGTAGCAGTAGTGGCGCACCCGGTGAGGAATATCAGAAACGAAATTACAGAATATCCGTACATTTTATACATCGAATTCTCTCCTGCCCTTGTCATATGGGGCGTTTAACTATCACGTCGCCTGGTCATTGGGTAAGCATGGCTCACCAGACCGGCCAATTGAACTCATCCGTGAGCTATGACAGGTAAAGCATCGACAAAATTCCATTGCATCGCCAATATGCCCCTCCTTTTAAAAAGTGGGACATATTGGCTTCACTTCCAGAACTCGATCAGGATTTACTGAACAGCATCTTCCCACCCTGGTTGTCTACCTTGATCGTATCTTTGGGCGCAAAGTTTCCGGCCAGTATTTCGCGTGCCAGCGGGTTTTCAATCTCGGATTGTATGGCACGCTTCAAAGGCCGTGCGCCATAGACCGGGTCAAAGCCTGCATTGGCGATCTCGGCCAGTGCCGCGTCGGATACTTCCAGTGTCATGTCCATGGCAAGCAGGCGCTTGGATAGGTATTGCAACTGGATGCCGGCGATGGATTTCACCTGGCCCTCGCCAAGCGCATGGAATACCACGACTTCATCAATGCGGTTGATGAACTCAGGGCGGAAATGCGTTTTCACCTCGCCCATCACGGCCAGCTTGATGACCTGGTAATCGTCGCCGCTCATGCTTTGTATCATGTTGCTGCCAAGGTTGGAGGTCATGATGATCACCGTATTCTTGAAATCCACGGTACGTCCCTGCCCATCGGTCAGGCGGCCGTCATCCAGTACTTGCAGCAGCACATTGAACACATCCGGGTGCGCTTTTTCCACCTCGTCCAGCAGGATCACCGAATACGGTTTGCGGCGCACGGCTTCCGTCAGCGTTCCGCCCTCTTCATATCCGACATAGCCCGGAGGTGCGCCTATCATGCGCGACACCGAGTGCTTCTCCATGAATTCGCTCATGTCGATGCGGATCAGGTGATCTTCAGAATCGAACAGGAAACCTGCCAGGGCTTTACAGAGCTCGGTCTTACCGACGCCGGTGGGACCAAGGAACAGGAAGGATCCATAAGGCCGGTTGGGGTCGGACAGGCCGGAACGTGAACGACGGATGGCATCCGACACCAGCCGCACCGCTTCATCCTGGCCGACCACGCGCTCGTGCAGCTTGGTTTCCATGGTGAGCAGCTTCTCGCGTTCGCCTGTCATCATCTTGGACACGGGAATGCCGGTGGCACGGCTGACCACCTCGGCGATCTCTTCCGCACCGACGTGCGTGCGCAGCAGGGTATGCTTTTTATGCCCCGTCTCGGATTCGTTAGCCGCATCCTTGAGTTGCGCTTCCAGTTGCGGCAGCTTGCCGTATTGCAACTCTGAAACACGCTGCCAGTCGCCTTTGCGGGTGGCCTCTTCCATCTGCAGGCGGATTTTCTCAATCGCTTCCTTGATGTGTGCCGAGCCCTGCACCTGAGATTTTTCAGCTTTCCAGATATCCTCCAGGTCTGCCGATTCTTTCTGCAGGCGTTCAATTTCCTCTTCGATCAGCGCGAAGCGTTTCTTTGACCCTTCGTCCTTTTCCCGGCGCACCGCTTCCCGCTCGATCTTGAGCTGGATCAGCCGACGGTCGAGCTTATCCAGCGCTTCGGGCTTGCTGTCGATCTCCATCTTCACGCGGGCCGCAGCCTCGTCGATGAGGTCGATGGCTTTATCCGGCAGGAAACGGTCGGTGATATAACGATGGGAAAGCTCGGCAGCCGCCACGATGGCCGGATCGGTGATCTCCACGCCATGGTGCAATTCGTAGCGCTCCTGCAGGCCGCGCAGGATGGCGATGGTGGCCTCCACAGTCGGCTCGTCCACCAGCACCTTCTGGAAACGGCGCTCCAGTGCGGCATCCTTC
>JAZKEL010000156.1:0-7965 GCA_040387075.1 Pseudomonadota bacterium | reverse complement strand
TAGTCGGCGGCAGGCTCAGCGCTTGCAGCGATTTGGTTGGCGGCGCACCAGGCCGCAGCCTGTGCGGCGTCGAACGCCGGTAGCACCAGCATGCCGCTTTGGTCGTACTCGGGATCGATGCCGGTTTCCTCCAGCAGCATGCGGCAGATGGCGGGGTACATGGCAGCGCCTGCCAGCGTAAGTTGGTTGACGGCATCGCGGTACATCCAGGGCAACAGGGGGAACAAAATGCCGGCACCCGCCCAGGACGATTCGCCCGACTGCTGGCTGGCGATTTCGCCCCGTTCCACCACCGTCACTTGGCAACCGCGTTCGACCAGTTTCATGGCGGTCATGCAGCCGGCGATGCCGCCGCCGACTATCAGCACATGTCGATTAGACATGTGCTGACTAGAGTTGTGTTGGCTCATTTACCGGTCAGCAGTATTTTCTCGGCGCTTACCAGGTCCTGCGGCCTGCCCAACAGCACCGCCACATCGCCTTCACGCAGGATCGAATCCGGTTCGGCTTCCACCTGTTTGAGGTTCATGCCGCGTATGGTCTTCACCTCCACGCGATAGCCTTCCAGGCCCATGTCCTTGACGCGCTTGCCGATGCAGAACGCATGCGGCGGTATCGCCACGGAATGCAGGCGCGGCTGGCTCTTGTCGTTGCCGTCGTCCTCGATATCCGACATGCCATGGAAGAATCCGCGGAACATCTTGTAGCGCTCCTCGCGGAAGATACGGATGCGCTTGACCACCCGGTTGAGCGGCACGCCGAGCAGCACCAGGGCATGCGAGGCTAGCATCAGGCTGCCTTCCAGCAGTTCCGGCACCACTTCACTGGCGCCTGCTTCGCGCAAGGCTTCCATATTGCTGTCGTCGACCGTGCGCACTACGCTGGGCAGGTCGGGGTAGTTCTCATGCACGGTATTGAGCACTTTGATGGTCGCCTGCTCGTCGTTGTAGCTGACGATCAAAGCCTTCGCCCGCTCGACCCCGGCAGCCTCCAGCACCACGCGCTTGCTAGCATCGCCGTACACCACGTTTTCACCGGCGGCGGCGGCTTCCTGCACGCGGTTCAGATCGATATCCAGCGCGATGAAGGGAATGTTCTCTTCAGTAAGGAAGCGCGCCAGGTACTGTCCGCTACGGCCGAAACCGCAGATGATGACGTGGCCGGACAATTCCTTACCGATGGACTTGATGTCCTCGATCTGGCGGCCGCGATTGCGCGTGTAACTGCGCGCAAAAAACTCGGCGATCTGCAGGTTGTGCTGGATGATAAAGGGCGCCACCACCATGGAAATAAGCGATGCGGCCAGCACGACTTGCAGCGCCTGCCCGCCCAGCAAGCCGTGTTCCAGGCCCAGTGCCAGCAGTACGAAGCTGAATTCGCCTGCCTGGGCCAGCGTCACGCCGGCGCGCACCGCCACGCCGGGCTCGTAACCGAAGAAACGGCTGATGATAGCGACCACCACCGCTTTAAGCACAACCAGCCCGATGACCAGCACTATGACGAGACCGATGTTGGAAGCCAGCACATTCACGTCCAGCAGCATGCCCACCGTCACGAAGAACAGGCCGAGCAGGATGTCGCGGAAAGCCGCGATATCGGCTTCCACCTGGTAGCGGTAACGCGTTTCGGAGATCAGCATGCCGGCGATGAATGCCCCCAGTGCATACGAAAGCCCGGCCAGTTTGGTGGCGTAGGCCAGCATCAGCGTGACCATCAGCACGTTCATCACGAACAACTCACGCGAGCGCTGGCGGGCCACCAGGCCGAACCAGCGATTCATCAGGTTTTTGCCGAAAACAAACAGGAACGTCAGCATGGCCGCCGCCTTGAGCAGGGCAACGCTGAGGGTAGTGGCCAGGTCGCCGGTATGGGCGGAGAGTGCAGGGATCAGCACCAGCAAAGGCACCACCGCGATATCCTGGAACAGGAGTACGCCGATGGAAAGCAGGCCGTGGCGCGAATTGAGGTCGAGCCGCTCGACCAGCAGCTTGGACACGATTGCGGTGGATGACATGGTAAGGGCGCCGCCGATCACCAGTGCCGCCGGCCAGCTAAGCCCAGCCAGGATGCAGATGCCCATGATGAGCGTCATGGTGATCGCCACCTGCGCGCCGCCGATGCCTAATACCGTACGGCGCATGGCATAGAGCTGTGGCAGGCTGAATTCCAGGCCTATGCTGAACATGAGGAATACGATGCCGAACTCGGCCAGTTCGCGGTTGGCTTCGGTATCCGGCAAGATACCGAAGGTTTGCGGCCCGAGTGCCAGGCCTACCACGAAATACGCCAGCATGGCCGGCAGGCGGAATGCACGGAATAGTGCGACTGCGAGTACGGAGCTCGTCAACAGGATTAAAATAGCGGGCAGCGTATCGTGCATAATTACGGTAACGCAAAAAATATGCCGACTTTAGTATTACCCGGCCAATTTACGGGCAAAGTCGGCTTTATTTGCGCATTCTTCCTTTATTCATATGACATTCCCTTTTATACTTGGCAGATATGGGAACATCCAAATTATGCAGCTATGGGTACAGCGAAGTCGTAAAGCGCACAGCCTGCAAAAAACCGCGTTGCACACTATGAGCCTACAAAAAATCAGCGCACAGGAAACCTCAGTCAGGTTGAGTCAGGATACGTTGCAAAACGATATCTCAGACAAGGATATCCTGCAAAAAGCCAGGGATATCCTGCAAATAGAAGCAAGCGCCATCGAAGCAATGGCATTGCGTCTCGACGAGAGTTTCACGCGCGCAGTCAACCTCATTTTACAATGCCACGGCAGGGTTGTGGTGAGCGGCATGGGGAAATCCGGCCATATCGGCCATAAAATCGCGTCCACACTTTCCAGCACCGGCTCCCCTTCCTTTTTCATGCATCCGGCCGAAGCCAGTCATGGCGATTTGGGGATGATCATGAAGGACGATGTGGTGATCGCGCTGTCCAATTCCGGCGAAAGCGACGAACTGCTCGCCATCGTGCCCTTGCTCAAGCGCATGGGCGCAAAATTGATCAGCATCACCGGCAACGTAAAGTCCTCGCTGGCGCAACTGGCCGATGTTCACCTTGACGCCTATGTCGCGCAGGAAGCCTGTCCACTCGGGCTGGCGCCGACCGCAAGCACCACTGCCATGCTGGCGCTGGGCGATGCACTTGCGGTGACCGTGCTGGATATGCGCGGATTCTCCGCCGAAGATTTTGCACGTTCGCATCCCGGCGGCAGCATAGGCCGCAAGCTGCTGGTGCTGGTCGCCGACATCATGCGCAAGGGCGATGCCATACCGCAGGTGCAGGCCGGCGCGCCGCTGAAAGAAGGCCTGCTTGAAATGTCGCGCAAAGGCCTGGGCATGACCGCCGTGGTGGATGCGGCGCACGACCCGCTCGGCGTATTCACCGACGGCGACTTGCGGCGCGCCTTCGAAAACGGTGTGGACATCAATGCCACTGTCATGCGCGATGTCATGCACACCAATCCGCATTCCGTTTCCCCGGATCAGCTGGCCGTCGATGCGGTGGCGCTGATGGAAGAAAAAAAGATCACGGCATTGCTTGTAATGGATAGTGCCGGCAAGCTAGCCGGCGCTATAAATATGCATGACTTACTCATGGCGAAGGTAGTTTAACGATGCTGGATATGCAAGAAATCAACGAACGTGCAAAAAAAATCAAAGTCATGATCTTCGACGTGGACGGCGTGATGACGGATGGCAGCCTGGGCCTAGACGATAACGGCGAGGAATTCAAGACCTTCCATTCCCACGATGGCCTTGGCCTGAAAATGCTGAAGAAAACCGGCATGAAGATAGCACTGATGACGGGACGCACCTCGAACGTGGTGATCAAACGTGCAGAAAATATCGGCGCCAAGCATATCTACCAGGGCGCGGAGGACAAGCTGGTGGCGTTCAATGCCTTGCTCGAGGACATGCAGGTGACAGCAGAGCAATGCCTGTTCATGGGCGACGACGTGGTGGATTTGCCGCCTATCCGCCGCTGTGGCCTGGGCATCGCCGTACCGCATGCCATGCCGTTGCTGAAGGAATACGCGCATTACGTGACGACCTTGCAGGCCGGCCGTGGCGCTGTGCGCGAAGTGTGCGAACTGGTGATGAAGGCACAAGGCACCTTCGATGAACAGATGGCGTTTTACCTGAAGTGAACGTTAATTTAACCGTCCACTGAACATAAAGCTTATTTGAATGTATGGCCGCCCCACTATCTTATTCCCGCTCGCATTGCTGGCACTGTTGGCACTGCTCACGCTGTGGATAGACAGGAGCGTGCAAACGCCGGAACCGAAGGCACCGGGCATAGACCGGCATGACCCGGATTATTTCCTGAATAACTTCGTGACATCGAAAACGGACATGAATGGCAGCCTCAAGTACATGCTGGCGGCGGTGACCATGACGCATTACCCGGATGACGACAGCACGACGCTGGAGCGTCCGCGCTTTACGCAGTACGGCACAGACAAGCCATACACGCAGATCGAAGGCCAGAAAGGCCTGGTATCGAGCAATGGCGAGACTGTGGAATTCATGGATAATGTAAAGGTTGTCAGGCAGGCCTTCCAGGACAGGGGTGAGATGGTCGTGCTCACGGATTATATGAAGGTGTTCCCGAAAAAAGACCTGGCTACCACCGACCGGCCAGTGGTGATCACGCAAGCACCTAAAACCGTGATACACGCCACCGGCATGATCTATAACAAGGCAGATCAGACCGTCACTTTGTTAAGCAAAGTCCGGGCGCATTATGAAAAACCGGTGCCGCCGCCCGGCAAAGTAAAAGCCAGGAGAACAGCTGGGGTTTCCAAAACCGGCCCTGCTAAAACGCCAGCTAAACAAAGCGCGGCAAACCAGGGCACAGCGCCCAATAGCCAGGCACCGGGCAATACCGGTTCAAAAAACAAGAGCAGTGCGAAAAAAGAAGTCAAAACCAGCCGTCCGCAAAAAACAGCGCCAGCTAGAAATTAATGACTATTGAGTCTTAAAGAACAAAGGGCAAACCTGGAGAATATATGAGCAAACGATATCATCATGACAATGGGCACCGTAAGGCGGGGTATGTGCTGTCGTTCATGGTACTCATGCTGGCAGCATTTAGCGCTCATGCAGAAAAAGCCGACCGTGATAAGCCTATCGAACTCGAAGCCGACACCGTTACCGTGAACGATGCGAAGAAGACCAGCATCTATACCGGCAATGTCATATTGACGCAGGGCACGCTCATCATTCGCGGCGACAAGCTGGTGGTGCATGAAGACATCCAGGGCTTCCAGCACAGTACATCGTATGGCAACCCGACCACCTTCAAACAAAAGCAGGAAGGCAAGAACGAATACATGGAAGGCAGTGCCCAACGTATCGAATACGACGGCCGCATGGATAAAGTACAGCTGTATACCAAGGCCTGGGTGAAGCGTGCCGAGGATATCGTGCATGGCGATTACATCATGTACGACGCCAATGCCGAGTATGCCGAGGTGATAGGCGGCGGACCGCAATCGGCGACCGCAGCCACCCCCACCGGCCGCGTGAAAGCGGTGATACAGCCGAAAAAGAAAGCGCCTGGCGATACTGCCAACTAGCAAGGCCAGACAAAGCGGATTATGAGTGAATTAATTGTAGTAGGCCTGCGCAAAAAGTATAAATCCCGTACCGTGGTGCAGGACATATCCTTACAGCTGAACAGCGGCGAAGTGGTCGGCCTGCTGGGCCCGAATGGTGCCGGTAAGACCACCAGTTTCTACATGATCGTGGGCTTGGTACCGCTGGATGACGGCCGCATCCTGCTGGACGGCAAGGACATCAGCCGCCTGCCCATGCACCAGCGCGCACGGCTGGGACTGGCCTACCTGCCGCAGGAGCCTTCTATCTTCCGCAAGATGACGGTGGCTGAGAACATACTGGCGATACTGGAACTGCAGAAACTGGGCGAAGAGAAAATGCAGGCGCAGCTGGAATCGCTGCTGATGGACCTGCACATTACGCACATCCGCGACAACGCGGCCGTCAGCCTGTCAGGCGGCGAACGGCGACGTGTGGAGATAGCACGTTGCCTGGCCACGAACCCCCAGTTTATCCTGCTGGATGAACCGTTTGCGGGCATTGACCCCATCGCGGTACTGGATATCCAGAAAATCATCCGTTTCCTGACGCAGCGCAATATCGGCGTATTAATTACCGACCACAATGTAAGGGAAACACTCGGCATCTGCGATAGGGCGTATATTGTCAATGAAGGCAAAGTATTTGCCGCTGGCGAACCCAGCGAAATTATCCATAATGACTCGGTTAGGGAAGTGTATCTCGGCAAGGATTTCCGCCTGTAGCATTTTTGCTATTAAATACAGAAGCGGATACCTGATTTAAGACACCGATTTAAAAGCATGAAACAAAGTTTACAACTCAAATTTTCGCAGCACCTGGCGCTTACCCCGCAACTGCAGCAGTCCATCCGGCTATTGCAGTTATCCACGCAGGAACTGAACCAGGAACTGGAAACCATCCTGCAGGAAAATCCGTTGCTGGAACGTGCGGACAGGCACGAGGACGGCTCGGCCATTCCTGACAGTTTTATCCCCTCAGGCTCCGCCCCGGAAACCAGCACGCCCGCTCCCAGCGACAAGCCGGAGGAAGGGCCGCGCCAGGACGACTTCGGCGGCGAAGACTATTTCGAGTTTTCCGGCGGCGGAAGGTGGGAAGAAAACAACTCGAACAACGAGGACGACAACGACTTCACCTTCCAGGAATCCGTTTCCTTAAGCCTGCGCGACCACCTGGTGAGCCAGGTCGCGCTGATGCCCTTGTCCGAACGCGACCAGACCCTTACCCGTTTCCTGGTGGACACCATCAATGACGACGGCTACCTCGAGCAGCCGCTGGAAGAGCTGGCTGACCTATTGCCTCCGGAACTCGAAATCGACCTGCTGGAACTGCAGACCGCGCTCAAGCATATCCAGCATCTCGACCCGCCCGGCATCGGTGCGCGCAACCTGGCTGAATGCCTGTGCCTGCAGTTGCATGCCTTGCCGGCAGATACCGAGTACCTCAAGCTGGCACTCAATGTGGCGGAACATCACCTGCAGTTACTGGCAACACGCGATTACGCCCGCCTGCGCAAACTGCTGCAATGCGACGACGAGACGCTGAAAGAAGTGCAACAACTCATCACCCAACTGAACCCCAGACCAGGTAGCGAATTCAGCAAACTGGGTTCGGATCACTATATCCAGCACGAAATCACGGTGAAGAAGACCAAGGGTATCTGGATCGCCAGCCTCAACGACGAGGTGATACCCAAGCTGCGCATCAACCAGCTTTACGCCGGCATCCTGAAACGGAATCGCGACAGCTCCAGCCAGTACCTGATGAGCCAGATGCAGGAAGCGAAGTGGATGATCAAGAATATCCAGCAGCGTTTCTCGACCATCCTGCGGGTATCGCAGGCCATCGTAGACCGCCAGCGCAATTTCTTCGAGCATGGCGATGTTGCCATGCGTCCGCTGGTACTGCGCGAGATCGCGGACGAGCTGGAACTGCATGAATCCACCGTTTCACGGGTCAC
Organism: Pseudomonadota bacterium; assembly: GCA_040387075.1. Classification (GTDB taxonomy): domain Bacteria; phylum Pseudomonadota; class Gammaproteobacteria; order Burkholderiales; family Methylophilaceae; genus DATHXC01. Next base: position 393 of record JAZKEL010000156.1, on the reverse strand, counting down.
AACGCGTAAGTACATGCTCACACCGCGTGGCGTCTACGAGCTTAAGTATTTCTTCGGCAGCCATGTGGCGACCGAATCCGGCGGCGCCTGCTCGGCCACCGCGATACGCGCATTGATCAAGCAGATGGTGGCGGAAGAGAACCAGAAAAAGCCCTTGTCGGACAACCAGATCACCGACATCCTTAGCAAACAAGGCATCGTCGTTGCCAGACGTACGATCGCCAAGTACCGCGAGTCTTTAAACATACCCGCGGCGAACCAGCGCAAATCTCTGTAGTCATTCATACAGGCATTTGTGCCAATTGTTGTTTTTTATAAGGAGTTAACCATGAACTTAAACCTGACTGGCCACCACCTAGAAATCACTCCAGCGATGCGCGAATATATCCAGGG
>JAZKEL010000155.1:0-2482 GCA_040387075.1 Pseudomonadota bacterium | reverse complement strand
CTTTCTGGTAAAAACTTAATGATTTCTCATGATTGTTCAATTCACCAAAGACATTTCCAAGATTGTAAAGAGCGTCGCAATTATCTGGGTCTAAGCTCAATACTTTCTCAAACGCGATAGCGGCTTCATCGAAACGAGACTCATGACTTAGCACTATGCCTAATGAAATATACCCATCAATAAAAAATGGATTGATCGAACACACGTACTCGTAAAATGGAATTGCCTCTTTGTAACGCGCCAAATCATCTAATAAATTTGCTACTTCATATGCTGACTCAACATTGGCTCTTAATGAAAATGCTTTTTTATACGTATCGATTGCCTCATCGGATTTCTTTAGCGCGTTTAAAGCTCTTGCTAAGCCAACATAGGAATCCAGGTACGCAGGGCTCAATGCAATGGATGCTCTGAATGCCTCGATAGACTCCTGGAATCGCTTCAATCCATACAGTGCAAATCCCAGGTTGTTATGCGCATCCGGCAATTGGGGATTAAGCGCAATGGCGATGCTATAAGCTAAGATTGCCCCATGGAAATCAAGTTTTGCTGCCAATACGGCGCCGAAACCAATATAGGCCTCAGCAAAGTCGGGCTTGCTCGAAACGATTGCCTGGTATGCGTTGACAGCATCTTCATAATGCCCGAGCAGGTGCAGTACATGCGCTAGAGCGGCATAGGCGTTCCAATGATCCGGGTTGAGGGAAAGCACTTTTTGATAGGCGACCCTTGCTTCCTCGTAGCGTTTCGTTTCATACAATGCGTTGGCGAGATGGTATTGCGCATCCATGTAGTTCGGCTTGATCGCAACGGCACGCTGGATAGACGCTATCCCCTTTTCATACTCCTGCGTCTGGATATAAGTCAGGCCGACAAAATGCAATGCCTCGACATGTGCCGGGATTTTCTTGAGTATCTTTTTAAGGCTGGAGCGTGCTTCCAGCATCCTTCCGGCATGCTGGAGTTGGATGGACTGCGTCAATAAATTCTCTATCGATTGTGTAGACATATAGCTAACTACCTGAAGTCATTAACATGGCTAATTCACCGAAAAATAACGATTAAGCGATTGCAGTTGCGCTTCGTTCAGCACCCCGGCGGTCTGCTTGATATTGACGATATCGTTGACCAGCATGTATTGCGCCTTGCTGAGGTTGAGCTTGCTGGAATACAGTTTTTGTTGCGCATTCAGTGCTTCGATATTGGTACGCAAACCGGCGGTAAAGCCTTTTTGCGTACCCTCTAGCGCCATCTCGCCGGATCTCACCGCTTGCCGGTAAGCCTGGATAGACAACAGACCGCTGCGGATGCTGTTGAAGTAACGGCGGATGTTTGCGCTGGTCGTCCTCGTCCTGAGGTTGAGCTGTTCTTCTGCAGCTTCCACTCGGTCGCGCGCCTGCCTGACGCTGGCATTGGTGAAGCCGCCGGCATACAGGGGCATCTGGAACTGCAGTGCGACCGTGGTCGTATCGAAACGCAGGCCGATGGTGTTGTTATTGTCGTTTTCGCTGTACGAGCGCACCCCGACCAGGTCCAGCGTCGGGTAGTGGCCGGCCTGTTTGCGCAATACATCCTGGCGTGCGGCCTCAAGCGAATAGCGGGCGAAGGTGATATCCGGATTGCTAGCTTCCGCATCTTTCAGCCAGTCTTCCAGCCGGTCGAAATCGGGCATGCTGGTAGGCAGGCTGTCCGGGTTGAGGGCGGCGACCTCGTTCACCGGTTGCCCTGCAATATCGCTGAGCACCTGCTTGTAGAGCTCCAGCGCATTCTCGGCATCGATCCGCTCCGCTTGCGCAAGGTCAAGGTTGGCCTGGCCTTCGCTGATCTCGGTCACAGTGCCCTCTCCCTGTTCATAGCGGCGCTGCGCCTGGTTAAGCTGCTGTTGCACTGCATCGATCTTGTTATTGGTGACCGATATCCTTTCCTGCGCATACAGCACTTCAAAATAGGCATTGGCGATGCGGGTGATCAGCGTCGAGTTCTCTTTCTCTAGCAGGGCTTCCTTGCTTCTCACCGTCGCCTCCGTGCCGCGATAGGTCGCCATGGATTCTTTATTGAACAAGGGCTGCTTGATGCTCAGGGCGTAATTCTTCAGGCTATAGTCGTAATTGGTTTCAACGGGGCCGAACTGGCTCTGCGCAGTGCGGTCGGTGACGCCTTTACCGACATTGGCGGAAAGCTGCACCTTGGGCAGGAACAGCGACCTGGCCTTGTTGATGTCTTCACGCTCGGCTTCGGTATTGGCTACCGCGCCCCGGTACTGGGCATCGTACTGGAGCGCCTTCTGGTATAGGCTCAGCAGGCTTTCCGCCGCCTGTGCCTGCGAGCCGGATGCGGCCAGGGCCATCAGCAGGCAACTGCCAGCGATATAGACGAGGTTCTTTACTGCTAGATGGTTCACTGCGTTTACTCTTCTTTCATCGAGGCTGAGATGCGCTTGACCAGCGGATGCATCAGGTAGGTCAGCAAGGTACGTTCGCCA
>JAZKEL010000154.1:0-2695 GCA_040387075.1 Pseudomonadota bacterium | reverse complement strand
GAAGCCCAGACCGCGAGACTCGAAACCGGCACCTATGCGCTTCCTGCTGAGGCTTGCTATCTTCGGCCAGCATTTCCTGCTGAAGCTTCTTCAATGCTTCTTCCTGCTTTTTCTTATCCAGTTCTTTCTTGGCAAGGTCAGGCTTGGGAAGCTCCTTCGGTTTTTCCGGGGGCAACGGTTTTTCGACCTTAGGCGGGACTACCTTTTCCTTCTTTACCTGGATATCGGCTTTGGGCTCCTCAACCGGGTCAGGCTTAGGAACAGGCTTGGGTTCCGGCTTAGGTTCTACGACCGGCTCCGGCTTGGGGACAGGCTGCGGTTTGACAGGCGGCTGCGACGGCAGCTTATCCCATAACTCCACTTCGGCAACACTCATGGGCTGTACCGATTTCCAGTTGACGGAAATCAACAGGACACCGAACAGCAGCGCATGCACGAGCACCGCGTAGATGCCGGCCCTCACTGCGATTGAATTTTCGCTTCTACGTATCATTTCAACCAAAAACCTGGGCTTCAGCCATCAATTACCTGGTGCCAGCAACAGGCCCACTTTTTCGACCTTGTTCTGCTTGAGCATGTCCATTACGCCGATCACGTCGTCGTACTTCACGTTTTTATCTGCCGCAATCACGATGGCACGGCCGGAATCTTTCTCCATCTGCTCGCGCACCGCAAACAGCAATTCATCGCGGCGTAAGGCTTTACCCTCGATTTCTGTCGTGCCGCTTGCTTTCACCGTCAGTACCAGCGGAGCACTGGCCTGTTTCAATGCCTGGCCGACCTTGGGCAACTCCACCACGCCGGGATTGGTCATCGGGGCCGTCACCATGAAGATGACCAGCAGCACTAGCGTCACGTCGATATACGGCACGACATTGATCTGGTTCATTACACGGCGGGATTTGCGGCGACTAGTGGTCAGACTCATGACTTACGCCTTGCGCTGGAGGATATTGGTGAACTCCTCGATAAAGCTTTCATAGCGGATCGCCATGCGGTCGACCGAAGACGCGAAGCGGTTATAGGCGATGACCGCAGGGATCGCGGCGAACAGGCCGATCGCCGTAGCGATCAGCGCCTCGGCGATGCCGGGGGCCACATGGGCCAGCGTGGCTTGCGCCATATTGGCCAGGCCGCGGAAGGCATTCATGATGCCCCATACCGTGCCGAACAGGCCAATATATGGGCTGACCGAACCGACGGATGCCAGGAAGGGCAAGTGCGCATCCAGGTCATCCATTTCGCGGTTGTAGGCAGCCCGCATAGCGCGTCGCGAGCCTTCCATGATATCGCTGGTCTCCAGGCCGCCTTGGCGCTTGAGCCTGGCGTACTCCTTAAAGCCTGCTTCGAAGATGCTGGCCATGCCCTGCGGCTTGCGGCGCCCGGCATTGACGGCTTCATACAGCTGGTTGAGGTCGCCGCCGCGCCAGAATGCCTCTTCGAACTCATTGGTTTCGCGTTCGGTACGCCGCAAGGTCGCCACCTTGATGAAGATATACCACCATGACACCAGCGAGGTCAGCAGCAGGATGGCCATTACCATCTGAACCGGCAGGCTGGCACCCGTCAGCAGGGTCATCAGTGACATATCGGCTGTTGCAGCTATGGGTGCTTCCATTGTTTCTCCAATTGTTAGGGCTTACAGGTCGTTATGTTTACTCAATTTGCCAAACTAATTACTTAGCAAAAATTACCAGCAAAACTAATTTTCAAAGTCATATCTTGATGTTCGGCATGCGCCTGCGCATTTCCGGCGGAATACTGGCCGGCTTGAATTTCTCGGCATCGATGCATACCACCTCTACCCTGCCTTCGGTGATGATCTCGTCACCACGCACGATAATCTGCTCAAATTCTATCAAACAGCGCCCGATGGACAACAGGCGGCTATACACCATCACCTCGTCATTGAATTTCGCCGGTAATTTATACTGGATATGCAGGCCACGTACCACGAACAGGATACCCATCCTGTCCTTGATATCAGTCTGCTCAAAACCGAGGCTACGCAGACACTCTGTGCGCGCACGTTCCATAAAGTTCAAATAGTTGGCGTGGTAGACCACACCACCGGCATCGGTATCTTCGTAATAGACGCGGATAGGCCAGGTGAAATACTGCGATTCGGGGTGCTGGATCTTGTCTTTTATGCCGGCCATGTGGATATGCTTTTTGCTTTCATTGCTTCGGGAATGAGTTAGGGATGATACCGGGATTAGTCTTGCATATCCTTAGCGTTGCCACCGCTTATTTTTACCAGGCATCACTCTTCCCATAATTGCCCGCTTGCCAGGTTGCGCGGTACCGGCAACCCGAAATGCTGGTAGGCCAGTTGCGTCGCCACACGGCCACGCGGCGTCCGCATCAGGTAACCCTGCTGGATAAGGTAAGGCTCCAGTACATCTTCGATAGTATCGCGCTCTTCGCCGATGGCCGCCGCCAGGTTATCCAGGCCGACCGGGCCGCCGTCGAATTTTTCAAGCACCGCCTGTAGCAACTTCCTGTCCATCACGTCGAAGCCCAGCTTGTCGACATCCAGCATCTTGAGGGCGGCATCGGCAATGTCCGATGTCACGATGCCGTCTGCTTTCACTTGGGCGTAATCGCGCACACGCCGCAGCAGGCGGTTGGCGATACGCGGCGTGCCGCGTGAACGGCGTGCGATCTCCAGCGCCCCGTCGCCCTGCATGGCGAC
>JAZKEL010000153.1:0-3661 GCA_040387075.1 Pseudomonadota bacterium | reverse complement strand
GAAGTATTTTCCATCGCACCCATGTTGAAGTCGCTGACGGCGACGATATTGAACAGGTCGAGTTCATATTCGCGGCCGTATTTCTCCTCGTCCCACTTCATGGATTTTTTAAGGGATTCCATGGCATGGGCGCATTGCCCCTCGTCGCCCGTGCGCACGTAGATATGCAGGTCCACGTTGCGTCCCGACATGGTGCGGAACGTATCTTCTATACGCACCAGGTCGCCGGCAACCAGCGCGAACAGGTAACAGGGCTTGGGGAATGGGTCGTGCCATGCGGTGAAGTGGCGTCCTGCTTCCAGGTCGCCGGTGCCGACTAAATTGCCGTTGGAGAGTAGCATCGGATAGCGGCGTTTATCGCCCTCGATACGGACCGAAAATGTGCTCAGCACATCCGGCCTGTCCTGGAAATAGGTAATGCGGCGGAATCCCTCGGCTTCGCACTGGGTGCAGAATGTGCCCTGCGATTTATACAGGCCTTCGAGTGCCGTATTCGATTCCGGGTGGATCTCGGAGGTGATGGTGAGCGTGAACTTCTCGGGTGCATCTTCGATGGTCATGGTGCTTTCAGTGACCGCATACCCGGTATAGGGTACACCATCGATGTCAACAGAAAGAATAGCCTGGTCCTGCCCATTCAGGATCAAGCGGTTCGCCCCGCCAGCCGACTTGCCGGATGGGTTTCTTATGTAGACAACCTCGGATTTTACGATGGTCCTGTCTTCGAACAGTTCGAACGTCAGGTTTATATTCGCGGCATGGTAAGCAGCCGGCGTGTAGTCTTTGAGGTATATCGTTTGCGGCGCGATGGCGGTATCTGGATGCATGGTAGAAAGCGCTTCCTTATAATAGGTTGCTGACAGTATAAAAGAGATTTGCATGCGCTGACCTCTCATCACCGCGGCAGGTGCGATAATCGCACTGCAATCCCGTCTAAAAAAGATCGTTTATGAATATCGGTTATGAATAACGTCCAGATCGAGAACAGTTTCCAGCTTGAATTCGTCGCCTGCTATTCCATGCACCTGGAAAATCTGCACCTCCAAGCGACAGGCAGCAAAGATAGCCGGCAGCGCGACCGTTACACGCAGCTGATCGCCTTTATCAAGGAAAGCCCGTTCGAGCTGGCGTATGAGAAATACCTGCAGATAGCGCTGGCGGATACCGAAAGTGAATGGTTCACGGATTCGATGCTGAGAAAGGCCCGCCGCCTGGCGAGCCTGGACATGGATCTGCCCCTGCCGGATTAACTGTTGCTACTCACGACCTGGGTTCAGGCCTTGAAGCGGAGCGTTTACAGAATGCCTAAATTTTCCCGTCCAGCCCCATCTGGAAATACTTATGGGTGATTTTTTCCTGGTTTTCCAGTAGCCAGTCGATGCTGGGCTCATTGTTCATCGCTTTCCTGATGGCTTTCGCGGTGGCTTCACGGTGGATATTGAACAGGATCTGGTGGTCCAGGTCGACGATATCCACGACGGTAGGCGCCAGCCAGACCGATATGATGATGCCGATGTCGTTCGCTTTTTCCTTGGGGATATCGCCGGAGCGCACGGCATCCAGCACGCCGTGGGCAATCGCCGCCTGCACGGTACCCATCAGGATATTGGTGTATTTCGGGTCTTTCACCGTCACCTTGCTCACCATGATGGTCGCTGGCCGTACCATGATGTCGGTATTCAGCAGCGCCAATACACGGGTATGGCCCTTCACCTGGTCGCCCAGCAGGTTGGCGAATGCCACGCCCATCGGGCCGTCCATCTCGCCGATGGCCACTTCCGGCTCGGCGGCCGTGCCGGGAGGCCCGCCGGCTACTAGTGCTTCCGCTACGCGCATTACGATTTTGTCGCTCATGATCTACTCCAGTGGTGTGTGTTCAATAAGGCATTGTAATGCCTTCATCCGGCATCAAGCGTTTTCCATGGTGGATGAATGAATGCCGGTTTCGTAATCGATCTCGATGATCAGCGGCAAGTGGTCCGAAAGATGGCGTATGCCTTTTGCCGGCACACGGTGTGCCGTGATCTTGAGCTGGGGTGCGTCATACCAGACGCGATCCAGTTTCAGCACCGGCAGGAAGGACGGAAACGTGCCTTTGCAGGGTATCGGTGTCATATGGCTATCCAGGAAGTTCAGCAGGCGTGACGGCACCTGCCATTCGTTGATGTCGCCCATCAATAGGATGGGGTTTTTTTCGGTCTCTTCCACCGCTTTTATCAGACGCAACAGGTTGCGCGCTTCCGACCTGCGCTCGAATATGGAAAGCGAAAGATGCGTGCCGATCACCCGGATATTGCCGTATGGGGTGTTGACCAAGGCATCCATCGCGTTGCGCGGTTCGCGATGGGCTGCCGTCTCCAGGTTGTGCACCATGCCGCGCGTCAATGGATAGCGGCTCACCATCAGGTTGCCGAACCAGCCGCGGTCTTCTTCTATACCCGAAAATTCTTCCGCCGTATCGAACATGCTGGGGCCGAAAAAATGATGCGGCCGGTCGGGTCCTGCCAGCAGGTTGATATCGGCGGGGCCGCCGCCGCGCGAGCGCCGGGTATCCATCTCCTGGAATATGCCGACGTCGATGTCCAGCCTGTCCATGAGTTCGCGTACGCGGCTCAGGTCGCGTTTGCCGTCCAGGCTGCGGCCGCCGTGGATATTGAAGGACAGTACCCTTAAACGTTTCATTTTATTATTCTTGATGACCTGTTATTTTGATGCCAGATGTTAATGACGACGTTTCAATGACGTCGTTTTGATCCTTAGGCTTTTTTCCCTTTGGTATGGCGCTGCCAGCGTTTTCCCAGGTAATGCGACAGGGCAATGACACCTATCCAGGCTAGCAGGCCGGCACCCAGGAATGCCAGGTTTTTGCCGTCAGGATGCTGCCATAGCTCCACCACCGAATGCCCAAGGTAGGCGGAAACGACAGTGCCGGGCAACATGCCCAGGAACGTGGCGATCATGTAGGTGGTGAACGGCACCAGCATCATGCCCAGCGCCAGGTTGGCCACCGTGTAAGGGGCGATGGGCAGCATGCGCAACAGGGTGAGCCCAACCACGCCTCCCTGGTTGGCATATTTGGCGATCTTGCCCGCGAAATTCCCGATCAGCGCGTGCAGCGTCTTGGCCCCCAGCCTGCGTCCGACGAAGTAGCTGATGGCGCCGCTGATCAGCGAAGCCGCCATGGCTACGCAGAAAGCCTCCACTGGCGGAAACAGGATAACGATAGTGCCTGTCATCACTACGTGCGGGAAAAACACCAGTGTGCCGATGACGTAGATGGCGATGGCGGCAGGGATCGCCCACGGCGTATTGCGCACCGTCTCCAGCATGGGCATGATTTTTTCGGGGCTAGCATATTCCGCCAGCGGCGTCACCTTCCAGGCCAGCGCCACTGCGGCGATCAGTAGTAAAGCGAAAATCAGGCGTGTCGGCATCGAACTTTCCTCTCCAATATTTTTGCCCTTGTTGCGGATGCGCCTCCGCGAAGTGACGATAGGCGGCAGGATAGGTTTTTCAGGATCAGCGAACCGCATGGCGAACGCGGTGAAACGTTCATGGCGGTAACGTTCGTCATTGATGCGGCGCAAATGCTGGGTGCTGTTGGGCGTTTCGCGGAGAAACACCTGCACATCGCCGCTGTCGATGATCTTTTCAATGTCGC
>JAZKEL010000152.1:0-2167 GCA_040387075.1 Pseudomonadota bacterium | reverse complement strand
AGCGCCGATCCCGGCGCGATGCTGAAACGAATGCCGCGGGCACCAAGGTAGCTGTCCGCCTCACCGTCCTTGAAACCGACATTGCCGAGCAGGCCGGATAATAATGCCCGGTGGATCTGGTCATAGCCAGCCTCGTCGGTATTGGGCTTGAAGTCCATCTCATTGATGATGGAGGCGATCTGCCCATGCAGTTCTCGCCATTCCTTCAGCCGCAGGAACGACAGGAAATTACTGTGGCATTTATTGAGCAGCTCGCGGTTGGATTTTTTCTGTTTCAGCGCTTCGTCATAGAACGCCCACAATTTCAGGAAACCCATGAAATCGGAACGTTCGTCGGCGAACTTGGCATGCGCCTGGTCGGCCGCTTCGCGCTTGTCCATTGGACGCTCGCGCGGATCCTGCATGGCAAGTGCACTGGCGATAATCAAAATTTCTTGAATACAGTTCTCTTTCTTCGCGGCCAGTATCATGCGGCCGATCTTCGGGTCCAGCGGCAGCTTGGCCAGCTGCGCGCCTACATCGGTGAGACGGCGTTGCTCGTCCACCGCACCCAGTTCCTGCAGCAATAGGTAGCCGTCGGCGATCAGGCGGGAACTGGGGGCCTCGATGAAGGGGAAATCGTCGACGTCGCCCAGCTTGAGCGCCGCCATGCGCAGGATGACCGAAGCCAGCGACGAGCGCAGGATCTCGGGGTCGGTATACTCCGGGCGGCCGTTGAAATCCTCCTCGGCGTACAGCCGCACGCAGATGCCGTTGGATACGCGCCCGCAACGGCCTGCACGCTGCCTGGCAGCGGCCTGCGATATCTTCTCGATGTGCAGCTGCTCGACCTTGGCACGCGAACTGTAGCGATTGACCCGCGCCAGCCCTGCGTCGATGACATACTTGATGCCCGGCACGGTGAGCGATGTCTCGGCGACGTTGGTGGCCAGCACGATGCGCCGGCTGCCGGAAGAGCGGAATATCTTCTGCTGGTCTTCGATGGAAAGCCGCGCGAATAGCGGCAGTACCTCGATATGCTTTAGTTTGGCAGATCGCCCCTGGTATTTACGCAAATGATCGGCGGTATCGCGTATCTCACGCTCGCCGGGCAGGAACACCAGGATGTCGCCATCCCCTTGCCGCAACAGGTCGTCCGCCGCATCCAGGATGGCCTCTTCGATGGCTTCTTCTTCGTTATCTTCCTCCAGCCAGCGCGCTTCCGTTTTACCTTTGCGCTTGATGCCGTAAAGCGTGGCTTCCTCATCCACCTCTTCCATATCCTCCACGGTTTGCGAAGAGTATCCAGCCTTGCCTAGCGGCCTGTAGCGTATTTCCACAGGGTAGGTCCGGCCCGACACCTCGATAACCGGCGCGCCGTTGAAATGCCGCGAGAAGCGGTCTGCGTCGATGGTGGCCGAGGTGACGATGACTTTGAGATCAGGGCGCTTAGGCAACAATTGCTTGAGGTAACCCAGCAGGAAATCGATATTCAGGCTGCGTTCGTGCGCCTCGTCGATGATGATGGTGTCGTAGGCATTGAGGAAACGGTCGCCCTGGGTTTCCGCCAGCAGGATACCGTCCGTCATCAGCTTGACGTAACTGCCTTCAGACAACTTGTCGTTGAACCGCACTTTGTAGCCGACCACCTGCCCCAGCGGCGATTGCAACTCCTGCGCGATGCGGGAGGCCACCGACCGCGCAGCGATGCGGCGCGGCTGGGTATGGCCGATCAGTCCGCTGACACCGCGCCCCAGTTCCAGGCAGATTTTGGGTAATTGCGTGGTCTTGCCGGACCCGGTCTCGCCGCAGACGATGACGACCTGGTGTTTGCTGATCGCAGCGGCGATCTCATCCTTCCTACCGGAAACCGGCAGTTCCGGCGGATATTCCGGCTTAGGCAGCAACGCTAGGCGGCTTTGATAACGCGCGATAGAAGCCTGTAACTTCCTGGCAATTTCGACCAGTGCTTTTTCCACAGGCGAGTTTTCTACATGCAAGTTTTCTAGCGACGCTTTTCCTACGGGTTCTTTTCCAGGCAGTGCCGATTTGCCTTGCTCGTGCATGCCACGCGCCTGCTGCAAGCGCCTGCGCAGCGGAAAGCGGTCAACCAGCATGCACTGCGCCAATTGCTTCTCTAGCTGTGCGATCAGCCTTGGAGCATCCATGGTGTGTTTAGGTGGTGGCA
>JAZKEL010000151.1:0-1906 GCA_040387075.1 Pseudomonadota bacterium | reverse complement strand
GTATCATCGGCATGGGCGAAACGCGTACCCAGCGCGCCGGCCTGCTGGCGCAACTCGCAAATATGGAGCGTCCGCCGGAAAGCGTGCCGATCAATATGCTGACCCAGGTGGAAGGCACGCCGCTGCATGGTACAGACGTGCTGGATCCGCTGGAGTTCGTGCGCACCATTGCCGCAGCACGCATCGCCATGCCAACCAGCTATGTGCGCCTTTCCGCCGGTCGCCAGAGCATGCATGAAGGCATACAGGCCTTGTGTTTTATTGCCGGTGCGAACTCGATTTTTTACGGTGAAAAATTACTGACCACCGGCAATCCTGAAGCGGAAACGGATAAAAACCTGTTCGCCAAACTGGGCATCAATCAGGCCTGATGCCTGGCTTGCCGTACTTACACGTATGCCTGAATCCTTGCTCGACAGCCTGCAGGCTGAACTCGATGAGCATGCCGCCAGCGGCCTGAAGCGCCGCCGCAGACTGCTGCAATCGGCGCAGTCTGCCAATATCAGCGTCGATGGCGATGCTGTGCTTTCCTTCTGCAGTAACGACTATCTCGGCCTTGCCAACGACCCTGCACTGATAGACGCCATGCAACAAGCCGCAAGCCGCTCCGGCGTCGGTAGTGGTGCTTCGCACCTCGTCACCGGGCACCACCAATTCCACCAGGATTTAGAGGATCGGCTTGCTGCATTTACAGGCTTGCCAGCAGCACTCATGTTTTCCACCGGCTACATGGCCAACCTCGGGGTGGTCACTGCACTCATGAGCCGGAGCGATGCGATTTTTGCCGACAGGCTGAATCATGCCTCGCTCAATGATGCGGCTGTGCTGTCGCGGGCAACGCTGCATCGCTATGCCCATAATGACATGGTGTCGTTGGAAAAACTGCTGGCAGCAAGCCAGGCCAGGCGTAAGCTGGTTGTCGTCGATGCCGTGTTCAGCATGGATGGTGATATTGCACCGGTGCCGGATTTACTGGCATTGTGTGAACGATACGACGCGTATCTGTTATTGGACGATGCCCATGGATTCGGCTTGCTGGGTCAGCAGGGCCGCGGGATACTTAGTCATTTCGGTGTGCAGTCGCCTCGCATCATCTACATGGCGACACTCGGTAAGGCAGCCGGTGTGTTCGGGGCGTTTGTGGCAGCTGAGCCTGTGATAATCGATTACCTGGTTCAGCAGGCACGCCCCTATATTTACACCACGGCCACGCCGCCTGTACTGTCCGCCACCTTGCTGGCAGCTGTCGATATTATCGAACACGATGATGGAAAACGTCAGCAACTCCATCGTAATATCCAGCACCTGAAATCGTCGCTCGCGTTAAGCAGGTGGCTACTGGCACCATCTTCAACTGCGATACAGCCTTTAATGGTCGGCAGTAACCATGCTGCATTGCAGCTCAGTGAGTATTTGCTGACATTGGGCATCATGGTTCCGGCCATTCGTCCGCCTACCGTGCCGAAGGGCACTGCCAGATTGCGGATATCGCTATCTGCGGCGCACACAGAGGCTGATATCGATCGCCTGGTTAACGCCTTGCGCATGGCAGAAAGCCAGATCCCTGTATGAGCCTGCACGTTGAAAGATACGGCAACCCGGAAGCCGAGAATCTGGTGTTGATCCACGGCTGGGGCATGCATGGCGGCGTATGGCAGCCCATCGTCGCCAGTCTGGAGCGATACTTCCACCTGCATATCATCGACCTGCCCGGCATGGGCTTCAGTCCGCCACTAACCTCCCGATTCGACCAGCAACAAACTGGCGCATCGCCGGATTCCCAGTCAAATGACATCGTCGACGAAGTCTCCAGTGTGTTGCCTCCGCAAGCCAATGTCTGCGGCTGGTCGTTCGGCGGCCAAATCGCCATGCAGCTTGCTTTGCAGTATCCGCAACGAATCAAGAA